>WGBS01000295.1 GCA_015494165.1 Gammaproteobacteria bacterium
ACCCGAAGGACTACTACGTGCCGGACGAGGGGCATCCGCTCCACAACTACCGGCAGGAGTACATGAAGACCGCCATGGAGCTGGTGGACGTGGCGCACGAGCGCGTCGGCTCGCACCGCTGAGCGCCCGCCGGCGCAGCGTTCCGGGAGAGGCCGCCCTCGGGCGGCCTTTCTCTTTGCCGGGAATCGGGAGGCGGGGATCGGGAGGCGAGGGCCCGTTTCCCGGTCGGGGCTGGAAGCTCCTCCCGCAATCGAGAGTGACGGGAGGCGGGGGTCGGGAGGCGAGGGTTGGTGCGCGCTCCGCGCGCGGCCGTTTCTTTCCCGTCTCCCGTCACCCGCTCCCCGTAAACTCCTTTGGAGGGACTCAGACCTCGGCCCACATGCGCACGAGGTTGGCGTAGGCGGCCTGCACGCGGCGGGCGGGCCCGGCGGTCGGGTCCGCCTCGATCAGGGCGCGGCGCGCCTGATCGAGCTCGAACAGCACCTCGCGGCGCGCGGGGTCGCGCACCAGGCTCTGCACCCAGGTGACGGCGACGAGGCGCTCGCCGCGCGTGACTTCGGCCACGCGGTGGCGGCTGGAGGAGGGGTAGAGCACGGCGTGGCCGGCGGGAAGCTTCACCGCGCGCGGCCCGAAGGCGGTCTCGACGACGAGCTCGCCGCCGTCGTACTCCTCGGGCGGGTTGAGGAAGACCGTGACCGAGACGTCGGAACGGTAGCGCCCGCCGGGCGGCCCCATGACGGGGTCGTCGACGTGCTCGCCGTAGGCCATGCCAGCGCGGTAGCGCGCGTAGAAGGGCACTGCGACCCGGTGCGGGAGCGCGGCGCTCAGGTAGAGCGGGTGGCGCGTGAGCGCGCCCATGACGATGCGGTTGAGCGTCTCGATGCGGCGGTCTCCAGGATCGAGCTCCTCGTTGCGCTTGACGGGCCGGGCGGCCGCGCCGGCCGACAAGCGCCCGTCGACGAAGGGGGCGTCGGCGAGCAGGCGCCGCACGGTCTCGAGCCGCCCGGCGTCGAGCACCTCCGGAATCTCGACCAGCATCGTTTCCCCGCTCCTTCCGCGGTTGCGCGTAGTGCGCGGAGCGCCTAGCTTAGGTGCGCGCCCGCTGCGCGGCAACGACACGACATGGGTGAGGAAGGAGAGGGCATGCGGCTGGACGTGATCGTGCAGGACCAGGTGTTCGGCGTCGAGGTGCCGGACGAGCTGCTGACCGAGGCCGAGGAGTTCTTCCGGCGCATGGACGCGGACATGGACCGCGGCTGGCAGGTCGGGCGCGAGTGGGTGGAGCGTCCGGACACGACCGTGCGCTGCCAGATCGCGGCCGACCGCCTGCTCACGGCGCTGCACACCGGCAACGAGGCCATGAAGGTGATGATGGCCGCCTACATCCTGGCGCGGATGCCGGGGGTGCGCGCCGTCGAGGTCGACACCGAGGGCAACCCCCTGGAGACGGCGCTCATCACGGCCTGACGCCGAGCGCCTCGGCCAGCGCCGCCTCGTCCACGGGCAGCGGCACCACCGCGAGGGCCGGCCAGCGCGGGCGCAGGCGCTCGGCATGGGGGATGCGCTCGCGCTCGGCGAGGGCGACGAGACGCGCCTCGGGCGCGTGGCGCTGCAGGGCTGCGATCAGCGACTCGAGGTTGCTGATCCGCGAGCCGTAGACCAGCCCGTAGTTGAATTCCGCCACCACCACGGCCGGCGTGAGCTCGCGCAGCAGGCCGAGGGCCTGGCGCATGGAGCCGGCCACCACGGGCTCGAAGCCGAGGCGGCGGAAGCTCGCCGTGAGGTCCGGGTAGCCGCCGAGCTCGATCACCTGCAGAAGCAGCGGCGCGCTCACGGCCGCGCCTCCGGCAGCAGACGCTTCTCCATGCGCAGGTGGCGGATGGTACCGAAGAGCACGTGCCCCTCGCCCAGCACGCGGTAGCCGTGGCGGAGATAGAAGCCCGCGGCGGCCTCGCGCGCATCGAGCACCAGGCGCCGCAGGCCGAGGGCGCGGGCGCGGTCCTCGAGCGCGGCGAGCATGCGCCGGCCGAGGCCGCGGCCGCGCGCCTGGGGGGCGACGGCCATGTAGCGGATCTGGCCGGTCGCCTCGTCGAGGCGGTGCAGGCGGCCGACGGCGAGCGCCGTCCCGTCCGCGGCGGCGATCATCAGGTGCACGGCGCGCGCGTCATCGGCGTCGCGCTCGCTGCCGCGCGGCCTGCCCCAGGGCGCGCGCAGCACCGCCCAGCGCAGCTCCAGGTAGCGCTCCCAGGCCTCGCCGCCGGGCGCGACCTCGAGCAGCGGCTCAGGCGAAGACGACCCAGGTCGTGGCGATGTACTTGACACCCGCCTGGAGGGTGACGCCGCGGTGCTCATGGGTCCAGAAGGGCGGGAAAAGGAGGAGCTTTCCTTCCTCGGGCCGCACGCGCACGTCCTGGTAGAGGAACTCGGTCTCGCCGCCCGGTCCCGGCACGTCGTTCAGGTACCACACGGCCACGAGCTGGCGCAGGGCGAAGGCGTGGCTGCCCCCGTCCACGTGCCAGTGGTAGTACTCGCCGGGGCGGGTGCGCTGGATGGCGTAGCCCATGTCACGGAAGGGCCCGCGGAAGAAGGGGAAGGCGCGCGAGAACTCCTCCAGCGCCCGCGCGAGCGAGGCGAAGAGGGCCCGGTCGATGTCCTTCCAGTGCGGCTTGCCGCTGACCACCAGGTCGGTGGAGCGCTTGATGGCGCGGTCCTTGAGCGGGATCTGGCCGATGCGGCCCTCGTACTGCTCGTCCGGGTGCGCCTCGAAGCGGCGGATGGCCTCGCGGCAGACCGCGGGCGCGAGCGCGCCGCGCTGCTCGAAGATGAAGCTGAGCGGCTTCACCTCACGGATGGTGGGAAGCGCGGCGGGCGCGATGCGCGCCGCCTGCGTCTCGCTCTGGCGCTCGGGCTCGGACATGGGGGCTCGCCGCTCGCTCGTGCTCCGCTCCTGGTGCGCGCATTGTAGCAGCCCGCCGCATGCGCGACGGGCCGCCCGCGGGGGCGCTAGAGCTGCGCCTCGGCGACGAGGGCGTCGAGACGCGCCGGGCGCACGAGCTCGCCCGCGGCGTGGAGCTCGAGCATGCGGCGGCCGATGCGCGACCAGTGCTCGGTGCCGGCCTCGAGGGCGCGGCGCAGGCCCGCGGCCCCGCCCCCGGCGTGCCAGCGCTCGTAGGCCTCGCGCAGGGCCGGGAAGATCTCGCCGCGCAGGCCCGCCATGCTCGCCATGAGGAAGTGCAGACGCGCCGGCTGCGGGTCCTCGAGCAGCGCCGGCAGCGTGGAGAGGCAATCGGCGAGGTTGTCGCGCACGGCGCGCGCGAGCAGCTCGGCGCGCCCGCCGGCGACGTCCGCCAGCATGCGCTCCCAGCCCTCGCCGAGGATACGGCCGGCGCGCACCTCGCCGATCTCGTGCAGGAGGACGGTCTCGAGCTGGTCCTCGGCCATGCGCTCGAGCGCCCCCTCGGTGTCGCGCTCGAGCGGATAGCAGGCCGCCGCACGCCCCATGGCGTTGTCGGGGCAGCGGCTGAAGCGCCAGGCCTCGATGCGCTCCCACAGGAGCTGGCGCAGCGCCGCCTTGCGCAGGAACACCGTCCCGCCCTGGCTCATGGCGGGGGGCGCCTGCAGGTCGCGCGCGTACTCGTGGTCGGAGACCAGCACCGTGCAGCCGTCGATCTCGTGGCGCCGCGCCAGCCGTCCGAGGAAGAAGTGCGGGCGCATCCCGCGCCCATAGCCGCCGCTGTAGACCAGGCCCTCGGGCACCAGCGCCTCGTTGGCGGCCTCGGTCTCGAAGGGGTCCACCTCGCCGCCGTCCACGGGGAGCGGCTCGTAGGGCGCGTCCTCGAGCTCGCGCCAGCGCCGCTCACGCTCGCGGACCCACTCGCCCACCGCGCGGTTGGGGAGGGCGGCGCCGTAAGGGTAGCCCTTCTCCCACCGGTAGAGCTCGCGCATCTTCATGAGGTAGGTGCAGAGCGTGAGGTCGCCCGCGTGGCGGGCGTCGCAGATGTCGCAGTTGCGCTGGACCGTGGCGCGCAGCCGCTCGAGATCGGTGGCCATGGAATTTCCTAGCGTTTCGCTCTGTTATTGGGCATCCTAGCACGGGCCCCGCGGGGTGTCACGGCGCCCGCCCGCCGCATCCCCAGCGCGCGTGCGGGCTTTGTGCGCGCGGGCCTTCGTGCTCAAATATGCGCCCGCCGCATGGCGGATGGTCCGAGGTCGGCTGCGATGGTGCGAGTCCGTACACGCTGGAAGAACCGTCCCGGCCCCCGCAGCCTCGAGGAGGCGGCCGGGGTGCTGGCCTTCAACCTGTGGCGCATCGCCTGCCAGGGCGTGCTCGACATCGAGAATGAGGGCTTCCAGACCGACACCCAGCGCCAGCGCCTCGACATCATCGCCGAGTTCCTCGCCTTCCTGGTGCACCTCACCGACCGCATGGTCTACGGCCGCCTCGACGAGGAGGCGCGCCAGCGCTTCATCACGGCGCTGGCGCTGCGCAGCGTCGACATCCTGGTGGACAACCTGAAGGACGTGTGCGGGCCCGGGGAGTACCGCCAGGAGGCGATCGCGCGCATGAACGAGCGCTTCGCCGACTACGCGGCCTACGGCTACGACGAGAAGGAGGGGCCGGGCTTCGGCTTCCGTCGCCGCTTCGGCGACCTGGTGCAGGCGCTGGTTGGCCCCAAGGACCGCCAGTGGGTGCAGAGCTACGTGATCGACGTCGGCGCCCCGGAGGTGGTGGATCACCTGCGCAAGGCCGTGCGGGGCATCCTCACGCAGATCGAGTCGGCCCAGGGCGGAAAGGCGCCGGACGCCGCGGGGGCGCCCGGCGCCTCCTGAGCGCGGGCGGCGGGTTCAGGCCGAGGCCTTGATCCAGGCCTCGTAGCCGTCGGTCTTGCCCTCGAGGCCGTCCTTGTAGCCGGCCTCCCAGGCCTCCGTGATGCGCTGCTCCTCGCGCTTCGGCAGGTGCAGGTAGCCCGACTGCCAGCCCAGGATGTACTCCGGGTCCACGCCCGCCTCTTCCATCTTCTTCGAGGTCTCGTAGTAGGTCTTGTCCATCGTCGCTTCTCCTCGAGGATGCGCCTGTCGTTGAAGGGGAAACCGGGTCGGCCGGCTCAGCCCTCGCCGCGGAAGCGGGCGAGCGCCGCGCCGCTGCGGATGGCCTCGCGCGCCATGCGCGCGCCCTCGCCGAGGTCGGCGGCCCTGCCCAGGTGCCACAGGCAGATGGCCGCCCCGTAGACCATGGCATCCTGCATGGTGCCTTCCTCGCCGCCCAGCGCCGCGAGCCCGAGCTCGGCGGTGCGCGCCGCCGCGGCGGCGGTGTCGAGCCCGGCGTCGATCTCGTCGCGGCCGGGGCCGCGGTTGAGGTCCGCGGGCAGCGGCACCGCACGGGTGTCTCGCTCGATGCCGGCCGTCTGCGGCTCGACCGTGTGCTCGCTCTCGGGCGCGCCGCCCACCGTGCGGAAGACCTTGGCGGGCTGCTGCAGCGAGGGGATGACGCCGCCCTCGACGCCCCGCACCACCGCCGCCGAGTCGTAGCCGACGAAGCGCGCGAGCTCGCAGTAGACCGGCGGGTAGGCCTTGTGCACGTAGCCCGTCACGAGGTGCGTCGCCCTGCGGCCGCGCACCGGCCGCAGCAGCACCTCGAGGGTGGTGAGCGCCGGGCGCTTGACGATCAGGGTGCGCAGCTCGAGGAGGGCGTGGAGCGGCGGGCAGAAGGCCTTCTGGTCCACGAAGGCCCATCCGGGCCCTGAGAGGCGTGCGGCCGCGGCCTCCGGCTCGAGGTCCACCGGGGCGCCGGCGGCGGCGAGCACCTGGCGGTGGGTGATTCCGTACTTGGGGCCGACGCTCTCGGTGCCGTGGCTGACGGTGGGCACGCCGCAGGCGGCGAGCACCGCGGGCACGAAGGGCGAGGCGGGCAGCCCCCGCGCGTAGCCGTCGTAGGGGTCGGCGAGGTCGAGGACCTCGTCCACCGGCGCCTCGGCCTCGCGCACGGCGGCCCGCAGCGCCTCGAGCAGGCCCTTGAACTCGTCCATCGTCTCGCGCTTCATGCGCAGCGCGATCAGGAAGACGCCCGCCTGCACCGGGTGCGCGCGCCCGGCGAGGATCTCGGCCATCGCCGCGCGCGCCTCCTCGCGCGTGAGGTCCTTGCTGTACTCGGGGCCGGTGGCGACCTTCTGGATGCAGGCGCGCAAGATGTCGCGTGCCTGTGCGGTCTCGGTCTGTGCGGCCGGCGTTGCCATGGTCGTCTCGTCGCTTCGTCGCGGGCCGGAATCCGGCCGGGGGATTATAGGCGGGGCGCCGCGGGCGTCGCCATCCACAAACGGGAGGGCCCGGAGGCCGGATTCCTCTCCCATTGGGGATATACGTGGCCGCGGCTCCGCGCCCCTAGACTGGGACGCGCGTCAGATTCCACGTTCCGCGCGGCCGCGCGGCGGAGCAGGCCATGTCCGATTCCACCCAGCCTTCTTCCGCGCCCGAGATCGACGAGATGCAGCTCGCGAGCGGCATGGCCGCCTTCGAGGCCAAGCACTTCTCGCGCGCCATGCAGCTGCTGCATCCCATCGCCGAGGCCGGCCACGCCGAGGCGCAGCACCGTGTGGCCATCATGTTCCAGAACGGCCTCGGCGTCACCCGCAACCCGGAGCAGGCGCTGCGCTTCATGCGCATGGCGGCCGAGCAGGGGCACGCCCTCGCCCAGCACGGCCTGGGCTTCATGTACCTCGAGGGCGACTGCGTCGAGCAGGACCCGGCGCAGGCCGCCGAGTGGTTCCGCAAGGCCGCCGAGCAGGGCCTGGCGGGCTCTGCGACCACGCTCGCCATGATGTACGAGGAGGGGCGCGGCGTGCCGCGGGACCCGGAGGAGGCGCGCCGCTGGTACCGCAAGGCGGGCTTTGAGACGTGAGCGCGCGCGCGGGCGCCGGAGCGACGCGCGCGGCGAGCCTCAGCCCCGAGGACTCGCTGCGGCTCAACGTGCTGCTCGAGAACGGCCCGCTCGCGATCCGCATCGACGAGCCGTCCATGACGCTGCGTGCCCTCACGCCAGAGGGCGAGGCGAGCGTGCGCCTGCATCCCACGACGGGCCCGGAGCGCTACCTGCGCGCCGTGCGCGAGTTCCTCTCGCTCAAGGTGCTGGGCGCGCCCGGGGGCTACCCGGTCTACATCCGCCGCTGGACGCGCATGGGACAGGAGCGCGACACGCGCAGCCTCGAGCGCCTGCTCCTGCTCGGCGAGCCGGAGGCGGTGGTGGCCGTGGTGCACGCCCCGGGGTTGACCGACGAGCTCGCCCGCCGCGCCTGGTGGGCCATGCCCACGCCCGAGAACGCCCGCCGCATGCTGCTGAGCCCGGCCGTGGTCGCGGGCTCCATGGGCCCCGTGCTCGCCGAGTACTTGCTCGAATGGCTGCCCTTCGAGCAGGAGCACCAGGCCATGGTGGAGATCGTGCAGCTCGTGCTGCAGCCGGGGCTCATCGGCGAGGAGGCGCGGCTCGGCCTGTGGCAGAAGGCGCGCCAGCGCAACAGCTACTACGTGGGCTTCCTGCGCGCGCTGCCGCGGGCGCTGCCCGAGCCGCCGCCGCCGCACCCGCAGGCGGCGGCCGCCGCGGCGGCACTGGCCGGCGCTGCCGGCGCGACGCCGGTCGGGCAGGCCCTCCTCGAGCTGCTCTCGGCGCAGGGGCAGGCTTTCCTCGCCACCGTCGAGCTCGCGCTGCGCCGGCCCGCCGACCAGCCGGTGGTGATCCTGCTCTTCGAGGCCATCGAGGCCTATTTCGCGGCCCTGCGCGGCGGCGCGCGCGCCGGCGAGCGCGAGCCGCAGGCGGCGCAGGCGCGCGCGGCCGGCTGGCTCGCGGGCGAGGAGGCCGGGGCGCCGCACGGCACGCGCGAGGTCGCCGCCGCCCTCCCGGAGGGGCTGCGCCCGCAGCTCCAGGCCCTGCTCTTCCTCGCACAGGTGGGCGAGGCCATGCTCGATCCCATCTTCGGCCGCACGGACGCCGTGGGCTCGGTGATGCGCAGGCGCCTCGAGCCCGTGACGGGCCCGCTGCGCGAGGCCCTGCGGGCGCTGCGGCCGTGAGCGCGCTCCACGTCGCCCGCTTCGCCATCGGGCTCACCGTGCGCGTGCCGCACGAGGCCCTCGAGCGCCATTCGGCCTCCTCGCCCGCCGCGGTGGGCGAGGCGCTGGCCGAGGCGGTGCACGCGGCGGTGCGCGAGCAGGGGCTCGGCTACTACCCGGCGCTCGACTACTTCCGGGAGGCCGGCGGTGTCGATCCCGAGCTCATCGCCGCCGCCGACGCCCTCGCCTGGCTCGCCGCCACCCTGGTGCGCAACGAGGTGCGCACGAAGCTGCGCCCCGTCTTCTCCACGGTCCACATCCAGGGGCTGCAGGCGCAGGCCTTCGCGCTGCCGCCCGTGCGGCCGAGCCAGCCCAACGCCCTGGCCCGGCTCGCCGCGCACTACACGCCGGACACCCTCAAGCTCGACCTGCGCACGAGCCTGATCCAGAAGCGCCCGCCGGCCGAGGGAATCGAGCGCCTCGCGGCGCACATGGCCTGCAAGTGGCTGAAGACGAGCTTCGAGTCCATCGAGGTCACGAGCGCGCGGCGTGAGGACGGGGACCGGTCCGCCTAGCGGCGCGCCCGGCTCGTCCCTGCAGCATATCCCCATGGTGATATTCACGCCCGGTCCCGGCGGCCGCTAGCCTTCGGCGCGGCTTCCGCGCACCCGGGATCCCGCGACATGGCCCAGGTTAGGATGTACTGCACCGCCGTCTGCCCCTACTGCGTGCGGGCCGAGCGGCTGCTGCTGCGCCGCGGCGCCGAGGTGGAGAAGATCCGCGTCGATCTCGATCCCGCGCGCTTCGAGGAGATGCTGCGCGAGAGCGGCGGGCGGCGCACCGTTCCCCAGATCTTCATCGGCGACCGCCACGTGGGCGGCTACGACGAGCTCGTCGAGCTCGACATGGCCGGCGAGCTCGAGGAGCTGCTCGGCGCCGCCTGAGCCCGCCGGGCTCGCGCCCGGCGCCCGCCTGCGCTACATTGGGAGCCGCGCGAGGCGGCGGCGTAGCGCCGCCTTTGCCCGCCGCCACCGCTCCCATGGACGACGCGGCCGCAACGATGGCTCGGCTCGAGGCCCGGATCGGCGAGGCGCCGGCATCCGCAGCCGCGCTCGTGCTCTACAGCCTGGTCAAGACCGTCTCCACCGGCCGCGGGCAGTATCTCTTCCTGCTCAACAAGCTCCGCGACCTCGGCGCCGAGGACCGCGAGCTCGCCTATGCGGTGATGGAGGCGGTGGCGACCGGCGCCAACGAGCGCCCGGCGTGGCGCGAGGGTGTGGCGCGCCTCGACGCCCTCGTCGCCGGCCGCGCGGCCGGGGGCTGAGGCGGCGCGATGGGTGTGCGGGCGCTCACGCTGGCGGCGGGGCTGGCGCTCGCGGCCGCAGCGGCCCCGGCTGGAGGAGGGAAGCCCATGAGCCTCGAGATCCGTTCCCCGGCGTTCGCGAACGGCGGCGAGATCCCGCAGCGCTACACCTGCGACGGGGCCGACGTCTCGCCGCCGCTCGAGTGGAGCGGCGTGCCCGAGGGCACGCGCAGCCTGGCGCTGATCGTCGACGACCCGGACGCGCCCGACCCCGACAACCCGCGCATGACCTGGGTGCACTGGGTGCTCTACAACCTCCCGCCCGACAGCACGGTGTCCAGCGCGTAGAGCTTGTGGAAGTAGCGGTGGCGGCCGATGGGCGGGCACGGGCCGCCGTAGCCCGTGCGCTTCCAGTCGTTGAGGCCCTGGCGCGTGCCGGGCGGCAGCTCCGAGTCCGCCACGCCCTCCGGCAGGCCC
>WGBS01000296.1 GCA_015494165.1 Gammaproteobacteria bacterium
CCCGTAACCCGTCTCCCGTAACCCGTCTCCCGTCACCGCCCGCCCGGCGGCACGAGCTCGTCGAGCGGCCAGCGCGGGCGCACACGGATGGCGGGCGGCTCGCGCTCGCCCGCCCCGAGCCGCACCGCGCCGGCGTAGGCGATCATGGCGGCGTTGTCGGTGCACAGCGCCGGCGCCGGATAGCGCACCTCCACGCCCGCGCGCTCGCCCCAGGCGGCGAGCGCCGCGCGCAGGGCGCGGTTGGCGCCGACGCCGCCCGCCACCACGAGCCGCCCGTGGCCCGTGGCCTCGATCGCGCGCCGACACTTGATGACCAGCGTCTCCACGATGGCCTCCTGGAAGGCGCGGGCGATGTCGGCGCGCGTCTGCTCGTCGGCGGCCTCGCCGCCCGCCTCGCGCAGCACGTGGATCGCGTGCGTCTTGATGCCGCTGAAGCTGAAGTCGAGGCCCGGCCGCTCGGTCATGGGCCGCGGGAAGCGGAAGCGCCCGGGACGCCCGCGCTCGGCGAGCGCGGCGAGCGCCGGGCCCCCGGGATAGGGCAGCCCGAGGAGCTTGGCGGTCTTGTCGAAGGCCTCGCCGACGGCGTCATCGAGGGTCTGGCCGAGGATGCGGTAGCGCCCCACCCCCTCGACGCCGACGAGCATCGTGTGCCCGCCCGAGACCAGCAGCGCGACGAAGGGGAAGGCGGGCGGGTCCGGCTCGAGCATGGGGGCGAGGAGGTGGCCTTCCATGTGGTGGACGCCGAGCGCCGGCACGCCCAGCCCCGCGGCGAGGGCGCGGCCGACGGCCGCGCCGACCAGGAGCGCACCCACCAGACCAGGCCCAGCGGTATAGGCCACGCCCCCGACCTCGCCCGGGGCGAGCCCGGCCTCCTCCAGCACCCGGCGAACCAGGGGCAGGAGCTTTCGGATGTGGTCGCGCGAGGCGAGCTCGGGCACCACGCCCCCGTACGGGGCATGGAGGGCCACCTGGCTGTGGACGGCCTGCGCCAGCAGGCCGCGGCCGGTCTCGTAGACCGCGGCCGCGGTCTCGTCGCAGGAGGTCTCGATGCCGAGCACGCGCATGGCGCGCTACGGTAGCGGGCCGCGCCCGCGCTTTGCAATCGCACGGGCCCGCCGCTAGAATGGTGCGCTTCCCGGGGCCCGCCCCGGGCGTGGTCAAGCCGAGGACGGGAGCGCATGCCGACGGTCAAGGTCAAAGAGAACGAGCCCTTCGAGGTGGCGCTGCGGCGCTTCAAGCGCGCCTGCGAGAAGGCCGGCATCCTCACGGAGCTGCGCCGGCGCGAGTACTACGAGAAGCCCACCCAGGTGCGCAAGCGCAAGCGCGCCGCGGCCATCAAGCGCCACCTCAAGCGCCTCGCCAAGGAGCAGGCGCGCATGCAGCGGCCCTACTGAGGCCGCGCCCCGCACCGGGCCGGAGGCCGCCGTGGCCGGAGACTCCCTCAAGGCCCGCATCGAGCAGGACATGAAGGCCGCGCTCAAGGCGCGCGACCAGCGCCGCCTGCGCGCCCTGCGCCTGGTCCTGGCCGCGCTCCAGCAGAAGGAGAAGGAGGGCGGCGGCGGGCTCGACGAGGCGGCGGCGATCGCCGTCCTGGAGCGCCTGGCCAAGCAGCGCCGCGAGGCCGCCGAGCAGTACGAGGCCGCGGGCCGCGCCGAGCAGGCCGAGCAGGAGCGCTACGAGCTCGAGCTCATCCGCTCCTACCTCCCGGAGCCCCTGGACGAGGCCGAGCTCGAGCGCCTGGTCGAGGAGGCCCTCGCCGCCACCGGCGCCCAGGGCATGCGCGACATGGGCAAGGTGATGGGCTGGCTCAAGCCCCGGGTCCAGGGCCGCGCCGACATGGGCGCGCTGAGCGCCCGCGTCAAGGCCCGCCTCGGCGGCTGAGCCCGCAAGGCGGGCCCGCCCCGCAGCGTCCATCTCTGTGGAAGCTCCGAAAAATCCGATTTTTTCGGAGCTTCCCCGCGGCCAGGGACGGCCGCGGGACGGTGCGCCCGCCGTGCGCGGCTTCGGGCACCTGGGCCGAGCCCGGTGTCCGGGGCATCGCTGAGCGTGCCGCCTGCGGGCGCGTGCGCCGATGGGCCGCAACTGCGCTGCGCGCCCGTGCCCACGGCGCTATGCACATGGAAGTGCATGGCGATACAGGGAAAAATCAAATCAAAATGGTCGCGAAGCGCTTCAGCGCTCGTCAATCCGCGTAGCGGATTGACGAGAGTTTCCTATTCTTTGGGGAGCCCGCTGGCGGGCAGGATCCCATGGCCGGCCGCATCCCGCAGCACTTCATCGACGACCTCCTCGCCCGCGTCGACATCGTCGACGTGGTCGGCGACTACGTGCCGCTGAAGAAGGCCGGGCGCGAGTTCGTCGCCTGCTGCCCCTTCCACAGCGAGAAGACGCCCTCCTTCACCGTCAGCCCCCAGAAGCAGTTCTACCACTGCTTCGGCTGCGGGGCCCACGGCACCGCCATCGGCTTCCTCATGGAGCACCAGCACATGGACTTCGTGGAGGCGGTCGAGCACCTCGCCCGCCGCCTGGGGCTGGAGGTGCCGCGCGAGGGCGGCGGGCGCGCGGGCGGCGAGCGCGAGGCCCATGCGGAGCTGCTCGCCACCCTGGCCGAGGCCGACCGCTGGTTCCGCCGCCAGCTCCGCGAGCACCCGCAGGCGCGCCGCGCCGTCGACTACCTGCGCGGGCGCGGGGTGAGCGGCGAGATCGCCGCCCGCTTCGCCCTCGGCTACGCCCCGCCCGCCTGGGACGGGCTGCTGCGCGCGCTCGGGCGCGACGAGGCCGCCCGCGCGCGTCTCAAGGCCGCGGGGCTGGTGGCCGAGGGCGGGGGCCGCGGCCTCTACGACCGCTTCCGCGACCGCATCGTCTTTCCCATCCGCGACCGGCGCGGGCGCACCGTGGGCTTCGGCGGCCGGCTCATCGAGGGCGACGGCCCCAAGTACCTGAACTCGCCCGAGACCGCCGTCTTCCACAAGGGCCGCGAGCTCTATGGCCTGCACGAGGCACGGGAATCGACGCGCCGCCTGGAGCGTCTCCTGGTGGTGGAGGGCTACATGGACGTGATCGCGCTCGCCCAGCACGACATCACCTGGGCCGTCGCGACCCTCGGCACGGCCGCCACCGCCGAGCACCTGGAGCGGCTGTTCCGCACGGTGCCCGAGGTGGTCTTCTGCTTCGACGGTGACGCCGCCGGCCGCCGGGCGGCCTGGCGCGCCCTGGAGCAGGCCCTGCCGGCGATGCGCGACGGGCGCTCTGCCCGCTTCCTGTTCCTGCCCGAGGGCGAGGACCCAGACAGCCTGGTGCGGCGCGAGGGGCGTGACGCCTTCCTGGCGCGGGTCGAGAACGCCGTCCCGTTTTCGGAATTCTTCCTTGAAGGCCTCGCGGCGCGGGCCGATACCGGGAGCATGGACGGACGCGCCCGCATGGCGGAACTCGCCCGCCCCCTGCTGTCCAAGATGCCGCAGGGCGTGCTGCGCGAGCTCCTCACCGAGGCCCTGGCCGAGCGCGTGGGGCTGCCGGCCGAGCGGCTCGCCGCGCGCCTCGAGGCCCCGGCGGCGCCCGCGGCCGCACGGCCGCCGGCGCGGGGGGCCGCCCCGCGCGGGCGGGCCACGCCCGTGCGGACCGCGCTCGCGCTGCTGCTGCGCGAGCCGCGGCTCGCCCCGAAGGCCGCCCCGGCGCGCCGCTGGCTCGGCGAGCTCGAGCTGCCGGGCGTCCCGCTGCTGTGCCAAGTCCTTGATTTGCTGGCGAACGAACCCCATCTTGGCACTGCGGCCATCCTCGAGCGCTTCCGCGGCACCGAGGCCGGCGCCCAGCTCGCGCGCCTCCTCGCCTGGGACCCCCAGGTCCCCGAGGAGGGCGCCGCGGCCGAGCTCGAG
>WGBS01000297.1 GCA_015494165.1 Gammaproteobacteria bacterium
TTTCGCGAGCGCTTCTACGAGAGCGTGGAGGTGCTGCAGAAGGACCTGGATGCGTGGCTTGCCTTCTACAACCGGGAGCGGCCGCATCTGGGGTATCGGAACCAGGGGCGGACGCCGTACGAGACGGTGCTGCTGTTCGCCAACCAGGGTGCCCGGAAGGAAGGCTAAGAGTACACGCAAGGTCGAGAGGCAGGTGCACCACCATCGCCGGAAGTCGAGTGAGTGAAAAGGCCGTTCTGCTCCTTTCGGGGGTACGGACGGCGCGGGCGGCGGTCCTCTATGCGCTCGTGTCCGCGGGCGTTTGTGCTGGCGTGGCTGTGCTCGCGGTCGTGCACGCAACGGCTCGGGAAAGGCTGGGTGCGGTTATGTCGGCTGTGGCCTATTCGGTGGCCTTCCATGCACTGCTCTCTGCTGGAGGGCGGGCTGTGCGTTGGGACCCGGCGCGGCAGCCGGATCGGGGCGGCGCAACGCGGGCCGTGCGGGCTCGCGGCCGGCACCAGGGCGCCCCGTAGCATGTGCCTGGCGAGGGCGGTCGGGGTGGGCCGGCGGGTGCGCGTGGCGGCGGGCTCGGCGTGAACGCGCGGCCGGCTGGCTGCGGGGAGGAATATTCGGCCATGGAGCCGCTTGCGAAGGTCTATTTCGGGGCGTGGGGGCTCGCGGTGGCCTGCGGGCTGCTGGCCAGGTGGAGGATGAAGCGCAGGTGCCGCGGGTTTTACGACAGCGTCTTCCGGTCCGACCTCAGCATGTTCTCGCCGGCGTACTCGTGGCACGTCAGCCGGAAGACCTTTCTGTTCTGGCGGACCTTCCGTCAGTGCCCGGACCGGCTCTACATGGTGCTCGCGACGCTTGCGTGGCTGGCCGGGATGATCGTCGTTGGTATGCTCGCGTTGCTCTTCGTGCTTCCGGTCGTCATGGTTCTCGGGGGCGGAATGCGGTGAAAAGAGCGGCTGCCGTTGTGTCGGGAGGCGGCCCGTCCGGCGGCGTGCGGAGCGCGGATCGGGGCTAGGCGCGGGCGGGGCGCTCGCCGACGGTGGCCTCCCAGCGGGCGGGGGCGCCGTCACGCAGGCCCTCGAGGACGACGCGCTCGCCGGGGCGTCGGCCGGCGATGCGATCGAGCGCGTCGCGCGCGTCGCGCACGGGCCGGCCGTCGATGCGCAGGATCACGTCGCCTGGCCGCAGTCCCGCGCGGTCGGCGGGCCCGCCGCGCAGCACGGCGGCGACGACCACGCCCTGGGCCACGCGCAGGCCGAAGGACTCGGCGAGCCGCGGGTCGAGGTCCTGGATCTCCACCCCGAGCCAGCCGCGCACGACGCGGCCGTGGGCGATGAGCTCCTTCGCCACCGCGCGGGCGATGTGCGTGGGGATGGCGAAGCCGATCCCGAGCGAGCCGCCGCTGCGGCTGAAGATGGCGCTGTTGATGCCGACCAGGCGGCCGGTCGCGTCGACGAGGGCGCCGCCGGAGTTGCCGGGGTTGATCGCGGCGTCGGTCTGGATGAAGTCCTCGAAGGTGTTGATGCCCAGCCCGCGGCGGCCGACGGCGCTGACTATGCCGAGGGTGACGGTCTGGCCGACGCCGAAGGGGTTGCCGATGGCGAGCACCACGTCGCCGACGCGCAGCCTGCGCGAGTCGCCGAGCACCGCGACCGGCAGCCGCGGCAGCTCGATGCGCAGCAGCGCGAGGTCGGTGTCGGGATCGCTGCCGACGAGCTTCGCGGATGCGTGGCGGCCGTCGCGCAGGGCGACCTCGATCTCGTCGGCGCCGGCGATGACGTGGTGGTTGGTGAGGATGTGCCCCTCGCGGTCGATGATGACCCCCGAGCCGAGGCTGGTCTGGAGCCGCGGGCGCGACTCCGGCAGGAGGCGGCCGAAGAAGCGGCGCAGGAAGGGGTCCTCGAGCAGCGGGTTGGGGCGCTCGCGCACCAGCTTGGCCGTGTAGACGTTGACCACGGCAGGCGCGGCGCGCTCGACGGCCTCGGCGTAGGAGACCGGGCCCGCGACGCGCGGGCCGGGCGCCGGCGCGCGCAGGCCCGGAATCAGCTCGGGCTTGAGGAAGGCGAGCACGAAGGCGAGCGCGAGCAGGGCCGTGATGGCCTGCGCCGCGAGCGTCACGAGCTTGCGCTCCCTCATGGGGGCGATACCCTAACACGTCCGCGCCGACGGAGCCGTGCCCATGGTCGCCCTCGACGAGCTCGTGCGCTACTGCGACGGTCTGCTGGAGGCGGGCCGCTTCCGCGACTACAGCCCCAATGGCCTGCAGGTCGAGGGGCGGGCGGAGGTGCGCCGCCTGGTGACGGGCGTGAGCGCGAGCCTCGCGCTGCTCGAGGAGGCCGCCGCGCGCGGCGCCGACGCGGTGCTGGTGCACCACGGCTGGTTCTGGCGCGGCGAGGATCCGCGCGTGGTCGGGATGCGCCGCCGGCGCCTCGCCCGCGTGCTGGAGGCGGGGATGAGCCTGATCGCCTACCATCTGCCGCTCGACGCCCACCCGGAGCTCGGCAACAACGCCCAGCTCGCCCGCCGCCTGGGCTTCGTCGTCGAGGGGCGCTTCGGTCGGGGGGCGGAGGAGCCGCCCATCGGCATGCACGGACGGGTCGAGGAGCCGCTTGCGGCCGAGGCGCTGGCGCGGCGCATCGCCGAGCGTCTCGGGCGCGAGCCGCTGCACGTGGCGGGCGGGCCGCCAGAGGTGCGCACGATCGCCTGGTGCAGCGGCGCGGCGCAGGGCTGGATCGAGGCGGCGGCCGACCTGGGGGTGGACGCCTACCTGACCGGCGAGGTCTCGGAGCCGACCGTGCACGTGGCGCGCGAGCGCGGGCTGCACTTCTTCGCCGCCGGCCACCACGCCACCGAGCGCGACGGCGTGCGCGCGCTCGGCGAGCACCTCGCGGCGCGCTTCGGGCTGGAGCACGAGTTCGTCGACGTGCCCAACCCCGCCTGAGCGGGAGCCAAGCGCTTGATTTGCCTCAAGGCTGCTTGACCGGCGGGCGGCGAATATAGCACCCTATCGCGCCGGCGAGGCCCTAAAAACTTAAGAATATTCCGGTATAATCGCGCCGTTTCGCCGCCGGGCGGGGGGCCGGCGGCACACCCGAAGCGCGCACCTTTAACTTTCCGTTCCCCCCGTGCGTGGAGGGCAGCAGCGAATGGCGACAGACGGTGTAGACCTCCGCAGACGCCGCTTCCTGACCCTCACGGCGACGGTCGTGGGCGGCGCCGGAGCGGTGGCGGCGGTGGTCCCCTTCGTGCGCTCCATGAGCCCCAGCGCCAGGGCGCAGGCGGCGGGCGCCCCGGTCGAGGCCGACATCAGCAAGCTGGAGCCGGGGCAGATGATCCGTGTCGAGTGGCGCGGCAAGCCCGTATGGGTGGTGCACCGCACCAAGGAGATGCTCGAGCGCCTGCCCAAGATCCACGACATGCTGCGCGATCCGGAATCGAAGGAGCCGCAGCAGCCGCCCTACTGCCGCAACGAGTACCGCTCCATCAAGCCCAAGTACCTGGTGCTCATCGGCATCTGCACGCATCTGGGCTGCTCGCCCACCTACCGGCCGGACGTGGCGCCCGCCGACCTCGGGCCCGAGTGGCCGGGCGGCTTCTTCTGCCCCTGCCACGGCTCGCGCTTCGATCTCGCGGGGCGCGTCTTTAAGGGTGTGCCGGCACCGCTCAACCTGGTGGTGCCCTCCTACCGCTACCTCAGCGACACCCGCATCCTGATCGGCGAAGACCCTGAAGGAGCCGCCTGATGAGCGCGATGAAGAGCCTCCTCGACTGGATCGACGCGCGCTTCCCGCTCACCAAGCTCTGGAACGAGCACCTCGCGCAGTACTACGCGCCGAAGAACCTCAACTTCTGGTACTTCTTCGGCTCGCTCGCCCTGCTGGTGCTGGTGATCCAGTTCGTGTCGGGGATCTTCCTCGCCATGAACTACAAGCCGGACGCCGGCCTCGCCTTCGGATCCGTCGAGTACATCATGCGCGACGTGAACTGGGGCTGGCTCATCCGCTACATGCACTCCACCGGCGCCTCGGCCTTCTTCATCGTCGTCTACCTGCACATGTTCCGCGGCCTGCTCTACGGCTCCTACCGCGGCCCGCGCGAGCTGCTGTGGATCATCGGCATGCTGATCTACGTCGCCCTCATGGCCGAGGCCTTCATGGGCTACCTGCTCCCGTGGGGCCAGATGTCCTACTGGGGCGCGCAGGTCATCATCTCGCTGTTCGGCGCCATCCCCTATTTCGGCGAGGATCTGGCGCTGTGGATCCGGGGCGACTACGTCGTCTCGGACGCCACGCTCAACCGCTTCTTCGCCTTCCACGTGATCGCCGTGCCGCTGGTGCTGCTGGCGCTGGTGCTGGTCCACATCATGGCCCTGCACGAGGTGGGCTCCAACAACCCCGACGGCATCGAGATCAAGAAGAAGAAGGACGAGCGCGGCATCCCACTCGACGGCATCCCCTTCCACCCCTACTACACGGTCAAGGACCTGGTGGGCGTCGCCGTCTTCCTGATCCTGTTCGCGACCGTCATCTTCTACCTGCCGGAGATGGGCGGCTACTTCCTGGAGCACGACAACTTCGTGCCCGCGGACCCGCTCAAGACGCCGGAGCACATCAAGCCGCTGTGGTACTTCACGCCCTTCTACGCCATCCTGCGCGCGGTGCCCAACAAGTTTCTCGGCGTGGTGGCGATGGGCGCGGCGATCTTCCTGCTCTTCCTGCTGCCGTGGCTCGACCGCAGCCCGGTGAAGTCGATCCGCTACAAGGGCATCCTTTCGCGCATCGCGCTGGCGGTGTTCGTGGTGAGCTTCGTCGCACTCGCCTGGCTCGGCACGCAGCCGGCGACGCCCACGCTCACCATGTTCGCGCGCCTGTTCGCGGCGCTCTACTTCGCCTTCTTCCTGCTGATGCCGATCTACACGCGGATCGAGCGCACGAAGCCGGTTCCGGAAAGGGTGACGTTCAAATGAGAAGCATCGTCCTGACCGCGGTCCTGCTCGTGGTGGCCTCGGCGGCGCAGGCCTCCGGCGGCGAGGCGCACCTCGACAAGGCGCACATCGACCTCTCCAACCGCCAGTCGCTCTGGCACGGCGCCAAGCTCTTCGTCAACTACTGCATGGGCTGCCACGGCGCCCGGTACATGCGCTACAACCGCGTCGGGCGCGACCTCGGCCTGAGCGAGGACGACCTCAAGCGCTACCTCATCTTCGGCGACAAGAAGGTGGGCGACACCATGACCACGGCCATGCTGGCGGAGGACGCCGCCAAGTGGTTCGGCACGGCACCGCCCGACCTGTCGCTGGTGGCGCGCTCGCGCGGGCCCGACTGGCTCTACACCTACCTGCGCAGCTTCTACCTGGATCCCAGCCGTCCCTTCGGCGTCAACAACGCCGTCTTCAAGGACGTGGCCATGCCGCACGTCCTGTGGGAGCTGCAGGGCTGGCAGAAGGCGGTCTTCCGCACCGAGCGCGACGCCGAGGGCCACGAGCACAAGGTGCTCGAGCGCCTCGAGCTGGCCGAGCCCGGCACCCTCAGCCCGGCCGAGTACGACAAGGCCGTGCGCGATCTCGTCGCCTTCCTCGCCTACGTCGGCGAGCCGGCGCAGCTCGAGCGCAAGCGCCTCGGCCCCTGGGTGCTCGCCTACCTGGTGCTGCTCTTCGTCGTCTTCTACCTCCTCAAGAAGGAATACTGGCGCGACGTGCACTGACGGGCCGCGAGTGGCGATGATGCTCTATTCGGACCCGCGCAGCGCCGACAGCCACCGCGTGCGCATGGTGGTGGCGGAGAAGGGCATCTCGATCGAGGTCCGCGACGTGGACCCGCGTGCGCTGCCCGAGGACGTGCACGCCATCAGCCCCTACGGCACGGTGCCGGTCCTCGTCGACCGCGACCTCGTGCTCTACGAGGCGCGCGTCATCATGGACTATCTCGACGAGCGCTTCCCGCATCCGCCGTTGATGCCGGTCGATCCGGTTTCGCGCGCCCGCGCGCGCCTCGCGCTCTACCGCATCGAGCGCGACTGGTACGGGCTGCTGCCCGCGCTCGAGGGGCGCAACGAGAAGCAGGCGGCGAAGGCACGCAAGGAGCTCGCCGAGAGCCTGGTGGCGGGGGCGGAGATCTTCGCCGCCAAGCCCTTCTTCCTGAGCGACGAGTTCTCGCTGCTGGACTGCTGCGTCGCGCCCATCCTCTGGCGGCTGCCGGCCTGGGGCGTGGAGCTGCCGGCGACGGCGCGCCCGGTGCTCGACTACGCCCGGCGCATCTTCGCGCGCGAGTCCTTCCGCGCCAGCCTCACCGAGGCCGAGCGCGAGCTCAACCCCGACGGGCTCCTCCCGCCGCGCACGGGCGCGGCCGGCCGCGGCGCACGCTGAGGCGCTGGCCCCGGCGGCCGCGCCCACCTATCCTTTCCCCCATGGCCGCAGGCATGACCTCGAGCCGGCCCTATCTCATCCGCGCGCTCTACGAGTGGATCGTGGACAACGGCCTCACGCCGCACCTGCTGGTCGACGCCACGCGGCCCGGCGTGGAGGTGCCGCAGGCCTACGTCGAGGACGGCCGCATCGTGCTCAACATCGGCCCCGTCGCCGTGCACGGGCTCGCGCTCGGCAACGAGCGCATCGAGTTCGACGCCCGCTTCCGGGGCGTCCCCCACCACGTGGTGGTGCCGCCCGCGGCGGTGCTCGCCATCTACGCGCGCGAGAACGGGCAGGGGATGCTCTTCGGCGAGGGCGAGGACGGCGGCCCGCCGCCCGGGCCGGAGCCCGAGCCGGAACCCCCCAAGCCGCGCGGCGGGCGGCCGAGCCTCAAGATCGTCAAGTGAGCAGCGCAGGGGGAGAGGCGATGATCGAGATCCTGGCCCCGTGCGACATCACGAAGCTCGAGGTGGACGCCATCGTCAACGCCGCCAACTCGACCCTGCTCGGCGGCGGCGGCGTGGACGGCGCCATACACCGTGCCGCGGGTCCCGAGCTGCGCGAGCACTGCCGCACGCTCGGCGGCTGCCCCACGGGGGAGGCGCGCATCACGCCCGGCTTCCGGCTGCCGGCGCGCTGGATCATCCACACCGTAGGGCCCGTCTGGCACGGCGGCACGCGCGGCGAGCCGCAGCTCCTCGAGTCCTGCTACCGGCGCAGCTTCGAGCTCGCGCTCGAGCACGGCGCGCGCAGCATCGCCTTCCCTGCCATCAGCACCGGTGCCTACCGCTATCCCAAGCGCGAGGCCGCGCGCATCGCGCTCGGCGTGATGCGCGAGTACGAGCCCCGCTTCGAGCGCATCGTCGCCTGCTGCTACAGCGAGGCCGACGGCGCGCTCTACCGCGAGGTCCTCGCCGAGCTCTCGAGTGGCCGTTGAGCCTGCGGTCGCGCCCGGCGCTGCGGCCACGGCCGCTCCACGGGCGTTGCGGTGCTACATGGTGGGGCTCCGCTCTCCGGCCGCACCCGGGAGCGGGCGGGGGCGTGGTGAGCGAAGGATGCCGGTCGGGCGCGTCCGTCCGCAATCGGACGGGGGAGGCGGCCCGCCACGGCAAGCAAGACCTAGGGGACGACGGAGGAAAGCAGGATGCTTTCGGCAGCAGGGAAGGCGGGCTCGGTTCTGCTGCGGAGCGCCGTACAGGCCGTCCGCAGGCTGATCAGCTTCGGATTGTGGGCGGCGAGCGTCTTCGCCGCCTGGGTTTGGGTGCCGTCCCTCTACCGGGGATACGTTGGAGACCGGGTGGACGAGACGGGCGTCCTGCTGGCGGCCGGGCAGGCCCTATTGTGTGCTGCGGTATGGCAGGGCGCCCGGGACGTCGCGGGCGGCTCGAGCGCGAGCGTGCTCGCTCTCGCCGCGACGTTCATGGTTCTTCTCGTCGCCCTTTTTGCACCGGAGCCGTTCTATCCGCACCAGCTCGGGTGGCTCGCGGAGATCGGGACCGTGACGGTGGTCGCCGCCGGCTGGATGCTGCACAGGCTGGGCCCCGGCTCCCCGCACCCGTTCTGGATGGATCTCAAGGCGCTCCGGCTTTGGGCCGGCTTCGCGGGAATCCTGCTCGCCGTGGCGCTGGGCGTCGAGAGGCTTCCCGGCGGGAACGAGCTGGATGTGTGGGGCGTCCTCGGGCGCTGGGTCTTCGTCTCGAGCGTGTTTCTCGTGTTCGATATCGTCGAGAGGATCGCAGCGCGTGAGCCGGGGCGCAGGCTCTTGCGCCCCGCCCTCCTGCTCTCCGCGCTTTGGGGGCCGCAGATGGTGATGGAGATCCGCTCCCGCGCACGGAGCGCCACGATCGTGCCTGCCACAGAGTGTGAGGCCATGGAAGGGGCCGGCGGCCCACTGTCCGGCGAAGGTGCGACGGGCGCGGATGGCGTGGATCTGCCCGAGCTTACCGACGGGGTGCTGGCGCTCCTCGTGGTGGCAGGCATCCTGCAGCTCTCGATCAACGGCGCCGTGCTCGTCTATGGAACCTGGCGGATGTTGAGGGGGCTGTGGGCGGGCGATCCCGGCTCGGTGGGTGCCGCATCGAGGGCGCGCACCTTCCCGCGAGCCGCCGTTGGCGACCGGCGCTGACGGTCTCGCCGGCGCATCCGCGGGCTAGCCCACGGCGGCGGCGAGCGGCGGGAGGGTCTTGCCGGGGTTGAGGATGCCGTCGGGGTCGAACTGCGCCTTGACGGCGTGCATGAGCGCGAGCGCCTCGGCGTCGAGCTCGCGGGCGGCGAGCGCGCGCTTGACGAGCCCCACGCCGTGCTCGCCCGAGAGGGTGCCGCCGAGCTCGAGCACCAGGGTGAAGACCGCGTCGAGGCAGCGCTCGGCGCGCGCGCGCTCGCCGGCGTCGGCCGGGTCGTAGAGCAGGTTCACGTGCAGGTTGCCGTTGCCGGCGTGGCCGAAGTTGACGATGCGCGTGCGGTGCTCGTCGGCGAGCCGCTCCAGCCCGCGCACCAGCTCGGCCAGCCGTGAGACCGGCACCACCACGTCCTCGTTGATCTTGCCCGGGGCGGCGTTGCGCAGCGCGGGCGAGAGCGCCTTGCGCGCGCGCCACAGCTCGGCGCGCGCGGCCTCGTCGGCGGCCTCCTCCAGCTCCAGCAGCCCCTCCACGTCGGCGGCGCGCCGCGTGGCCGCGACGATCGCATCCATGCAGCCCTCGGGCCCGTCGGTCTCGATCATGAGCAGGGCGCCGGCGTCGGCCGGCAGCGCCACCGGCTGGTGGCCGCGCACCAGCTCGAGCGCGGCGCGGTCCATGAACTCGAGCGCGCACGGCAGGCTCGGCAGCGCCGTAAGGCGCGCCACCGCGCGCGCCGCCGCCTCCACACCGGCGTAGACCGCGCGCAGGGTGCGGCGCGCCTCCGGCAGCGGGGTGAGCCGGAGCGTCGCCTCCGTGACGACGGCGAGCGTCCCCTCCGAGCCGATGATGAGCCGCGTGAGGTCGTAGCCCACCACGCCCTTGGTGGTGCGCACCCCCGTGCGCAGGCGCGCGCCGGTGCCCGCCACCGCCTCGAGGCCGAGCGTGCACTCGCGCGGCGTGCCGTACTTGACCGCGCGCGGGCCGGCGGCGTTGCAGGCGAGGTTGCCGCCCACGGTGCAGGCCTCGGCGCTCGTGGGGTCCGGGGGCCAGAAGTAGCCGTGGGCGGCGGCCGCGCGCTGCACGGCGGCGTTGGTCGCGCCCGGCTGCACCACCATCAGCCGGTCGTCGGGGTCGAGCTCGACGATGGCGTCCATGCGCTCGAGGCTCAGCACCACGCCGCCGGCTGTCGGCACCGCCGCTCCCGTGGTGCCGGTGCCGCGCCCGCGCGCGACCAGCGGCACGCGGTGGCGGCGGCAGACGCGCACCACCTCCGCCACCTGCGCCGCCTCTTCGGCGAGCACCACGGCGGCGGGCAGGGCGTGGCGGCGGCTGTTGTCGTATCCGTAGGTCCAGCGCTCGGCGGGGGCCCGCAGCACCGCCGCCGCGCCCGCTGCGCGCTCGAGGTCGGCGATGAGGGCCTCGCTCACTCCGAGACGGCGCGCCCCGCGCCTCAGCCGATGTACTCGAAGACCTTGACCACGCGCTGCACGCCCTTGACGCGCCGCACCTGCTCGACGACGGCGTCGGCCTCGGCGCGCGTGACCAGGCCCTGCAGGTAGACCGTGCCGTTCGAGGTGGTGACGTTGACGCGGGTCGGGTCGAAGCCCTTGACCTTCACCTTGAACAGCGCCGTCTTGACCTTGGCCGTGATGAGGGCGTCGCTCGAGCGCTGCGAGAACGAGCTCGGCGCGGCGATGCGGATCTCGTTGTGCACGCGCCGCACCTTGGGCAGGCGGCGGGCGATGGCCTCCGCGCGCGCGCGCAGCGCCTCGGTGGGCGCCTCGCCCGTCAGCAGCACCACGCCGTTGACGCTCGTGGCGCTGATGTGGGTCTGCTTCTTGAGCTCCTGGTCGTTGTAGTACTCGTGCAGCCAGCGCAGCTCGATGAGCTGGTCGTCGATCACGGTGCCCGGCGTGCGCCGGTCGTGGACGACCGCGGCGCCGGCCACGGCGCCGCCCACCACCGCCTCGGCGCAGCCGCCGAGCAGCCCCGCGGCCGAGGCCGCCAGCGCCAGCGCCGCCATGGTTCGCATCCGTCGGCTCATGGGCCTTCCTCCTCTGCGAGCAGATCGTGGTCCAGCAGGTCGCACAGGCAGTGCAGCGCGAGGATGTGCACCTCCTGGATGCGCGCGGTCGAGCCGGAGGGGACCCGGATCTCCACGTCGCCCTCGCGCAGCAGCGCCGCCAGCTCCCCCCCGTCCCGGCCCGTCAGGGCCACGACCCGCAGCCCGCGCGCGTGCGCCGTGCGCACGGCCTCGTTCACGTTGGGCGAGCGGCCGCTGGTGCTGATGGCGACCAGCACGTCGCCCGCGCGGCCGAGCCCTTCCACCTGCCTCGCGAAGACCCGGCCGAAGTCGTAGTCGTTGGCGACCGAGGTCAGGGTCGAGCTGTCGGTGGTGAGCGCCACGGCGGCGAGCGCGCGGCGCTCGCGCTCGAAGCGATTGAGCAGCTCGGCGGCGAAGTGCTGGGCGTCGGCCGCGGAGCCCCCGTTGCCGCACACGAGCACCTTGCGGCCGGCGCGCAGCGCGTCGGCGAGCAGCGCGGCCGCCGCCGCGACGGGCCCGGCCAGCGCGGGGGCCGCCTCGCGCTTGAGGCGCGCGCTCTCCTCGAACAGCGTCCTGACCCGCCCGGCCGTGTCCATGCTCGCGCCTATACCCCGCCAGCCTCGGGGCGGAAGGCGTCGCGCAGCCAGCGCAGGCGCCCGTCCGCCTCCACCGTCACCACGTCGAAGCGCGCGGGCCGGGCGCTCCAGCGCGGCTCGCGCGCGAGCCACGCCCGCGCCGCGCGCACCAGCCGCGCGCGCTTGCGCGCGTCCACGCTCTCGGCGGCGCCCGCCAGCGCGCCGGGCCCGCGGGAGCGCACCTCGACGAAGACCACGGCCGTGCCGTCGGCCATGACCAGGTCGATCTCCCCGCCGCGCGCGCGCCAGTTGCGCGCGAGCGTGCGCAGCCCCGCCCGCTCGAGATGCCTGCGGGCCCGCTCCTCGGCCTCCCGTCCGCGCCGGAGCCGCCACGGCAGCCGCATCGCCACGCCTCCCTGCCTCCGCGCGCGCATCATACCGCATACGG
>WGBS01000298.1 GCA_015494165.1 Gammaproteobacteria bacterium
GCCTTCCACACCGTGGTGGCGCGCGCCGTGGCGCCGCTCCCGGAGCTCGCCGCGCTCGCCCGGCCCCTGCTCGCCCCGGAGGGGCGCCTCGTGGCGATCAAGGGCCCGCGCGCGGACGAGGAGCTCGCGGGGCTCTCGGGCTGGCGGGTCGCGCGCCCGCGCCCGCCCGCCCTCGGCCAGCCCGCGACGACCGCGGTCGTGGTCCTCGAGCCCGGCACCGGCGCGCCCCCGGACAGCGGGTGGGGCTCGTCCGCGGCGCGGGTGCAGCGGCGCTGAAGCTCCGCAATCCGTTCCTCCTGGTGTATAAAGGACTGCCATCCGGCGGGGCGCGCTGCGAGGAGCCCATGGCCCGTATCCTGGCCGTCGCCAACCAGAAGGGCGGGGTCGGCAAGACCACCACGTGCATCAACCTGGCCGCCTCCCTGGCGGCCATGCGCCGGCGCGTGCTGCTCGTCGACCTCGACCCGCAGGGCAATGCCACCATGGGCTGCGGGGTCGACAAGCACGCCCTCGAGCGCAGCGCCTACGAGGTGCTGGCCGAGGAGCTCCCGCCGGACCGCGCCGTGGTGCGCGTCGAGGCCGCGGGCTTCGACCTCCTGCCGGCGAACCGCGACCTCGCCGCGGCCGAGATGACGCTCCTGCAGGCGCGGCTGCGCGAGCAGCGCCTGCGGCTCGCGCTGCAGCGCGTGCGCGAGGACTACGACTGGGTGCTGATCGACTGCCCGCCGGCGCTGGGGCTCCTCACCCTCAATGCCCTCGCCGCCGCCGACGGCGTGCTGATTCCCATGCAGTGCGAGTACTACGCCCTCGAGGGGCTCACCGCGCTCCTCGAGACGATCGAGGCCGTGCGCGCCTCGGTCAACCGCGGCCTCGAGGTCGAGGGGGTGCTGCGCACCATGTTCGACCCGCGCAACCGGCTCGCCAACCAGGTCTCGGCGCAGCTCCTCGTCCATTTCCGGGACAAGGTCTTCCGCACCGTGATCCCGCGCAATGTGCGCCTCGCCGAGGCCCCGAGCCACGGGCTTCCGGCGCTCGCCTACGACCGGGGCTCGCGCGGGGCCCTCGCCTACCTGGCGCTCGCCGGCGAGATGCTGCGCCGCGCCGGCGCGCCGGTGGGGCTGGCCACCGCGGGCGGCGCGGGCTGAGGCGGCCATGGCGGCGAGGCGCCGGGGGCTGGGACGCGACCTGACGGCGCTGCTCGGCGCGAGCGCCCCGCTCGCCCCGGGCGGCGAGGGCGAGCCGCTGCGCCACATCCCGGTGGAGCGCATCCGCCGCGGCCCCTGGCAGCCGCGGCGCGACTTCGACCCCGCCGCCCTCGAGGAGCTCGCCGCCTCCATCCGCGCCCAGGGCGTGCTGCAGCCGGTCGTGGTGCGCCCGGCGGGCGACGCCTACGAGCTCGTCGCCGGCGAGCGCCGCTGGCGCGCGGCGCAGATGGCCGGGCTGGCCGAGGTGCCGGCCGTGGTGCGCGAGGTCGACGACCGCACGGCCGCCGCGCTCGCCCTCATCGAGAACATCCAGCGCCGCGACCTCAACCCCATCGAGGAGGCGCGCGGCCTGGCGCGCCTGATCGAAGAGCACGGGCTCACCCACCAGGAGGCGGCCGAGGCCGTGGGCCGCTCGCGCGCGGCCGTGAGCAACCTGCTGCGGCTCCTCGAGCTGGACGCCGAGGTGCGGGACATGCTCGAGCGGGGCGAGCTCGAGATGGGGCACGCGCGGGCGCTGCTGGCCCTGCCGCCGGCGCGCCAGCGCGAGGCCGCCGCCCGGGTGGTGGCCCGCGGCCTCTCGGTGCGCGAGACCGAGCGCCTGGTGCGGCGGCTGCGCGCCGCCGCGGCCCCGGCGGCACGCCCTCCCGCGCGGCGCGATCCCGACGTCGCGCGCCTCGAGCAGGCCCTTTCCGAGCGGCTCGGGGCCCCCGTGCGCCTCGAGCACCGCGGCCGCGGCGGGCGGATCGTTATCCGCTACACCAGCCTGGAGGAGCTCGACGGCATCCTCGAGCGGCTCGGCCAGGGTGGGCCAGGGGCCGTTTGACCGCTTCTGACCTGCTCCTTATACTTGCGCGCCCCGGCGGCGCGGCCGCCGGGTTTTCTGTGCGCCCAGGCCCCGGTCCGACGGGGCCCGAGGGAGGGGGGCGAGTGGCCGAGGCGCGAGCCTGGTGGTGGACGGCCGGTGGCCTGCTGGCGGGCCTCGCGGCGGGCGCCGCCCTGTCCGGCGGCGCCGGCGCGCTCGCCGGCGCCTACGGGGCCGCGAGCGCCGCCGCGACCGGGCTCGTCACACGGCGGCAC
>WGBS01000299.1 GCA_015494165.1 Gammaproteobacteria bacterium
AGGCCATGATGGACGAGCTCTACGAGGAGTTCGTCAACGAGCGCATGCCCAACCGCGTCAAGATCACCACCTCCTGCTGCCAGATCAACTGCGGCGGGCAGGGCGACATCGCCATCAACGTGCAGCACACCAAGCCGCCGCGCATCGACCATAGCCTGGTGGCGGACGTGTGCGAGCGGCCCGCGGTGGTGGCGCGCTGCCCGGTGGCGGCCATCCGCCCGGCGCTCGTCGACGGCAAGCCCTCGCTGGAGGTCGACGAGAAGAAGTGCATCTGCTGCGGCGCCTGCTACCCGCCGTGCCCGCCGATGCAGATCAACGACCCCGAGCACACCAAGCTCGCGATCTGGGTCGGCGGCAACCACTCCAACGCGCGCGGCCGCCCCACCTTCCACAAGCTGGTCGCGGCGGGCATCCCCAACAACCCGCCGCGCTGGCCGGAGGCGACCGCCATCGTCAAGCGCATCCTGCGCGCCTACCAGCAGGACGCGCGCGACTGGGAGCGCATCAACGACTGGATCGAGCGCATCGGCTGGCCCCGCTTCTTCGAGCTCACGGGCCTGCCCTTCACCAAGTACCACATCGACAACTGGCGTGGTGCGCGCAACAGCCTGAACGCCTCGACGCACATCCGCTTCTGAGGCGCGCAGGCCCGCACGGGAGGGAAAGGACGGGAGATGAAGTTCGGCATCCTGGTCAACGAAGGCCCCTTCCAGCACCAGGCGGCGGACACCGCCTACCACTTCATCAAGGCGGCGCTGGACCGGGGCCACGAGGTGCACCGCGTGTTCTTCTACCACGACGGTGTGAACAACGCGAACAAGCTCTCGGAGCCCCAGCAGGACGACCGCAATGTCGTCCACCGCTGGTCCAAGCTTGCCGAGGAGCACGGCATCGACCTCGTGGTCTGCGTCGCGGCGGCCCTGCGCCGCGGCATCAAGGACGAGATCCTGGCGCCCGGCTTCCGCATCTCGGGGCTGGGCCAGCTGGTCGAGTCCGGGATCCAGGCGGACCGCCTGGTGGTCTTCGGTGACTGAGCCGCACAGGGGGGAAAGGCATGAGTGAGGTGACCGGCGGCGTCGAGGTCGAGGAGGAGATCGGCGGCACCGTCAAGAAGTTCATGTTCGTCAACCGCAAGGCGCCCTACGGGACGATCTACGCCCTCGAGGGGCTGGAGGTGGTGCTGATCAGCGCCGCCTTCGACCAGGACGTGAGCCTGGTCTTCCTCGACGACGGCGTCTATCAGCTCAAGAAGGGCCAGCACACCAAGGCGGTGGACATGAAGAACTTCTCGCCGACCTACCGCGCCCTCGAGGGCTACGACATCGACAAGCTCTACGTCGAGAAGGAGTCGCTCGAGGAGCGGGGGCTGACGGCCGACGACCTCGTCGTCGACGTGGAGGTGCTGACGGCCGAGGAGATCGCCAAGCTCATGGCCGAGCAGGACGTGGTGCTGAGCTTCTGAGGGGGGCGTACGCATGCTGCACACGGTGAACAAGTCACCCTTCCAGACCCGCAACCTGGAAAGCTGCCTGCGGCACGCCCTTCCGGGGAGCGCGGTGCTCCTGATCGAGGACGGCGTCTACGCCGCCTTGCAGGACACCCCCTTCGCGGACATGGTGCGCAAGGCCATGGAGCAGGTGCGCTTCTATGTCCTGGGCCCCGACCTCGAGGCGCGGGGCATGGAGCCGTCGAAGGTCATCGACGGTATCGAGGTCGTCGACTACGGCGGCTTCGTCGACCTGACGGTGGAATACGGGACTGTGCAGTCCTGGCTCTGAAGACTGGACTCTGTTGACGGAGGAGATGGCGAGATGGGTACGATCGAAGTAGGCGGCAAGGTCCTGGAGACCGACGAGGAGGGCTACCTCAAGAACCTGAGCGACTGGACGCCGGAGGTGGCCGAGTACATGGCCAAACAGGACGGGCTGGAGCTGACGGACAACCACTGGGAGGTGATCAACTTCCTCCGCGAGTACTACGAGGAGTACCAGATCGCCCCCGCCGTCCGTGTCCTGACCAAGGCCATCGGCAAGAAGCTGGGTCCCGACAAGGGCAACAGCAAGTACCTCTACGAGCTGTTCCCGTACGGCCCGGCGAAGCAGGCGTGTAAGTACGCCGGCCTGCCGAAGCCGACCGGCTGCGTCTGAGGACGCGCCGGAAGACGTCCCGGGTCGCGGGGGGCCTCGCGCCCCCCGCCCGCCCGATCAACGGAGCACAGCGACCGTGAGCGCGCTGACCGTCGTCTACGCCCTGCTGTTCTATTTCGCCGCGGCGGTGCTGGTCCTCGGCGTGGCCTATCGCGTGTGGCTGTACGCGCGCACGCCAGCGCCGCTCAAGATTCCCGTGACGCCCGCGCCGCTGACCCCGGCGGGCGTCGTCGTGCGCATGGCGAAGGAGGTCGTCTTCTTCGCCTCGCTCTTCCGCGGCAACAAGTGGACCTGGCTCTTCGGCTGGGTCTTCCACTTCGCGCTGCTGCTCGTGCTGCTGCGCCACCTGCGCTACTTCCAGGAGCCCGTGTGGACCTGGGTGGCGCTCATCCAGCCCTTCGGCAAGTATGCGGCCTACGCCATGGTCGCCGGCCTCATCGGGCTGTGGGCGCGGCGCTTCCTGGTCGACCGGGTGCGCTACATCTCCGCGCCCTCCGACCACCTCATGCTCGCCCTGCTGCTCGCCATCGCGCTGAGCGGTCTGGCGATGAAGTACTTCTTCCACACGGACATCGTCGCGCTCAAGGCCTTCATCCTCGGCCTGCTGCGCTTCGACCTGCAGCCGCTTCCGGCCGACGGCATGCTGCTCGTGCACCTGACGCTGGTGGCGCTGCTGATGATCATCTTCCCGTTCAGCAAGCTGCTGCACGCCCCGGGCCTGTTCTTCGCGCCCACGCGCAACCAGGTCGACAACCCGCGCGAGAAGCGCCATCTGGCACCGTGGGCGGCGCAGCTCGAGGCGGGCGGCCGCCAGGCGTCCACCTCGTCCTGAAACGACCGCAGGCGACCTGCTAAGGAGCGCTCGACGTGGCGGATTTCGAGGTACCGGAGCTGAAGGAAGAGCTGGAGATCCCCCCGGTTCACCAGGGGGTGACCTCCCATCTCAAGCCCTTCGTCGCCGACGCCCAGTTCCAGGAGCCGCTCGGCTATCCGGGCGAGCTGGTGGAGAACTGGCAGGAGGTCGCCATCAACAAGATGGGCGAGCTCCTCGGCAAGTACCGTTCGCTGCGGGTCTTTCTCGACATCTGCGTCAAGTGCGGCGCCTGCACCGACAAGTGCCACTACTACCTGGGCACGACCGACGGCAACAACATGCCGGTCGCGCGCCAGGATCTCATGCGCCGCGTCTACCGCCGCTACTTCACCCTCGGCGGCAAGTACTTCCCGAAGCTGGTCGGCGCCGTGGACCTCACCAAGGAGGTCCTCGACCAGTGGTACAGCTACTACCACCAGTGCTCGCAGTGCCGGCGCTGCTCGGTCTTCTGCCCCTACGGCATCGACACGGCCGAGATCTCCATGGCCGCGCGCGAGATCCTCGACTCCGTCGGTGTGGGGCAGAAGTACTGCAACGAGATCATCGGCAAGGTCATCAAGATCGGCAACAACCTCGGGCTGCCGCAGCCGGCGCTGGCCGACACCCTCGAGGGCCTCGAGGAAGAGGTCAAGATGGACACCGGCGTCGACGTGCGCTTCCCGCTCGACGAGAAGGGCGCCGAGGTGCTGCTGGTCACCCCCTCGGCGGACTTCTTCGCCGAGCCCCACGTCGACGGCCTCATCGGCTACGCCAAGGTCTTCCACCAGGCCGGCATCTCCTGGACGCTGAGCTCCTATGCCTCCGAGGCGGCCAACTTCGGCATGTTCATCGGCTCCTACGAGAACATGCGCCGCCTCGCCCTGCGCATCCGTGAGGCCGCCCTCGACCTCGGCGTCAAGCGTATCGTCTTCGGCGAGTGCGGCCACGCCTGGCGCGTGGCCTACGCCTTCCTCAACACCCTCGCCGGCCCCTTCGACTTCCTCGATCCCAAGTACCCGGTGCCGCAGCACATCTGCGAGGTCACCTACGACCTCATCAAGCGCGGCGCCCTCAAGCTCGACCCCTCGGCCAACGACCATCGGCGCGTGACCTTCCACGACTCGTGCAACGTCGCGCGCGCCACACGCATGGGCGACTTCCCGGGCGGGCAGTTCGTCATCCCGCGCGAGATCCTGCGCAGCGTGTGCAACCACTTCTACGACATGCCGCCCGAGGCGGCCTACGACGCCACCTTCTGCTGCGGGGGCGGCGGCGGCCTGCTCACCGATGACCTCATCGAGCTGCGCGTCAAGGGCGCGCTGCCGCGCATGCAGGCCCTCAAGCACGTGGTCGAGGAGTACGGCGTCACGCACCTGGTGGCGATCTGCGCGATCTGCAAGAGCCAGTTCACCAAGGTGATGCCCTACTACGGCTTCGAGATGGACCAGATCCTCAGCCTCCACCAGCTCGTCGGCGACGCGCTGGTGTTCGAGGCGCAGGCCTGAGACACGCACAGAATCCAGCCACGGGAGAACGGCCAATGGCGACGTCAAGCGAAGAGATGCAGGAGAAGAAGCTCACCTTCCGCCGTTTCAAGGACGGCGACAACCGGTGGCGCTCCTGGTCGGAGGCCATCTTTCAGGCCGGCTGGTCGCACAAGTGCCCCACCTACGTGCACCGCACGCCGCCCTGCCAGGGCAGCTGCCCCTCGGGCGAGGACATCCGGGGCTGGCTCGACATCGTGCGCGGCATCGAGAAGCCGCCGAAGGACGTGAGCTGGCAGGAGTACGCCTTCCGCCGCGCCACCGACGCCAATCCGTTCCCCGCGGTGATGGGCCGCGTCTGCCCTGCCCCCTGCGAGGAGGGCTGCAACCGCAATGCGGTCGAGGACCACGTGGGCATCAACGCCGTCGAGCAGTTCATCGGCGACACCGCCCTCAAGAACAACTTCACCTTCGACCAGCCCGGCCCCGACACCGGGAAGAAGGTCGCCGTCATCGGCGGCGGTCCCGCCGGGCTCTCGGCCGCCTACCAGCTCCGCCGCCGCGGGCACGCGGTGACCATCTTCGAGGCCCTGGGCGAGCTGGGCGGCATGATGCGCTACGGCGTGCCGAACTTCCGCATCCCGCGCGACGTCCTCGACGGCGAGATCAAGCGCATCCTCGACATGGGCGTGGAGGTGCGCACCAACACGCGCGTGGGCGTGGACGTGCCCATGGAGGAGATCGAGAAGGAGTACGACGCCATCCTGTGGGCCATCGGCTGCCAGAAGGGCCGTGACCTGCCCGTGCCCGGCTGGGAAGGCACCCCCAACTGCGTGAGCGCCCTGGACTTCCTGCGCGCCTATAACGAGGGTCGGCTGAAGAACGTCCCCAAGAAGATCGTCGTGGTCGGCGGCGGCGACACCTCGATCGACGTCTGCTCGGTCTCGCGGCGCCTTGGGGTCCTCCCCGGCAGCACCGAGCTGCCCGAGCGCGTCATCCGCGACCACAGCCTGTCGCAGGACGCCTATGGCACCGAGCCCTGCGACGTGGTTCTCACCTCGGTCTTCCCGCGCGACAAGATGACCGCCCAGCCGCACGAGGTCGAGGAGGCCATCCACGAGGGCGTGGTCCTCAAGGACGGTGTCATGCCGCTGGAGGTGCTGCGCGACGAGAACGGCCGCGCGCGCGGCATCCGCATGGCGCAGTGCAAGGTCGAGGGCAACATGAACCTGGTGCCGGTGCCCGGCACCGAGTTCGAGCTCGAGGCCGACCTGATCGTCGCGGCCATCGGCCAGCAGGGCGACCTGCGCGGCGTCGAGGACCTCGACAACGG
>WGBS01000300.1 GCA_015494165.1 Gammaproteobacteria bacterium
CCCACCATGTCCGCCACGCTGGTCGTGAGCGCCCGCTGGGTGATCCCCGTCGAGCCCGAGGGCGCCGTGCTCGAGGACCACGCCGTCGTCGTCGAGGGCTCGCGCATCGCCGCCGTGCTGCCGGCCGCCGAGGCCCGCGCGCGCCACCCGGACGCCGAGCACGTCGCGCTCGCGCGCCATGCCCTCATTCCGGGCCTGGTCAACGCCCACACCCACGCGGCCATGACGCTGCTGCGCGGCCTGGCCGACGACCTGCCGCTCATGACCTGGCTGCGCGAGCACATCTGGCCCGCCGAGGCGCACTGGGTCTCGGAGGCCTTCGTCCACGACGGCACGCTGCTGGCGCTGGCGGAGATGGTGCGCGGCGGCACCACCTGCTTCAACGACATGTACTTCTTCCCGGAGGTGACCGCGCGGCTCGCCTCGCAGGCGGGGATGCGCGCCGTCGTCGGCATGATCGTCATCGACTTCCCGAGCGCCTGGGCCCGTGACGCCGACGAGTACCTGGACAAGGGGCTCGCCCTGCACGACGCCCTCAAGGACGACCCCCTGGTGACGACCGCCTTCGCCCCGCACGCGCCCTACACGGTGGCCGACGGCGTGCTCGAGCGCGTGCGCGTGCTGGCCGACGAGCTCGAGGTGCCGGTGCACATGCACGTGCACGAGACCGCCGCCGAGGTGGCCGAGGCGGTGGAGGCCACGGGCCGGCGGCCGCTCGCGCGCCTCGACGAGCTCGGCCTGCTCGGGCCCGGTCTCGCCGCGGTGCACATGACCCAGCTCGAGCCGGCCGAGATCGGGCGCCTGGCGGAGACCGGCGTGCGCGTCGTGCACTGCCCGCAGTCGAACATGAAGCTCGCGAGCGGCGCCTGCCCCGTGGCGGCGCTGCAGGCGGCCGGCGTGCCGGTGGCCCTCGGCACCGACGGGGCGGCGAGCAACAACGACCTCGACATGCTCGAGGAGCTGCGCACGGCGGCGCTCCTCGGCAAGCTCACCGCCGGCGACGCCGCGGCCGTGCCGGCGGCCGCGGCGCTGCGCATGGCCACGCTCGACGGCGCGCGCGCCCTCGGTCTCGAGGGCGAGATCGGGAGCCTCGTGCCGGGCAAGAGCGCCGACCTCGTGGCCGTGGACCTCGGCGATCCGGCCACCGAGCCCGTGCACCATCCGGTCTCGCAGGTGGTCTACAGCGCCGCGCGCGGGCAGGTCACGGACGTCTGGGTGGCGGGGCGCGCGCTGCTGCGCGAGCGCCGCCTGCTCACGCTGGACCTCGAGGAAATCCGCGCGCGCGCCGCCGCCTGGGGGGCGCGCATCGCCGCAGGCGCGCGCGCCGGCCGGCCGGAGGAGGCGGAGGGCCCATGAGCACCACGGAGCACGGCCACAACGTCGACGGCGAGGAGGTCGCCAAGTTCGACGCCGCCGCCGCGCGCTGGTGGGATCCCGAGGGGCAGATGCGGCCCCTGCACCAGATCAACCCGCTGCGGCTCGCCTTCGTGGCCGAGCGCGCCGGCGGCCTCGCCGGGCGCAGGGTCGTCGACATCGGCTGCGGCGGCGGCCTGCTGGCCGAGGCCATGGCGCGTGAGGGCGCGCGCGTGGTCGGCGTCGATGCCTCGGAAGCGGCCCTGCAGGTGGCTCGCCTGCACGCGGCCGAGGCCGGGGTCGAGGTCGACTACCGCCGCGGGACCGCCGAGGCGCTCGCGGAGGAGATGCCGGAGTCCTTCGACGTCGTCACCTGCATGGAGCTCCTCGAGCACGTCCCGGACCCCGCCTCGCTGGTCCGCGCCTGCGCGCGGCTCGCGCGCCCGGGGGGCCACGTGTTCCTCTCCACGCTCAACCGCACGCCCAGGGCCTGGCTGCTGGCGGTGGTGGGCGCCGAGTACGTCCTGGGCCTGCTGCCGCGCGGCACCCACGACTGGCGGCGCTTCGTGCGCCCCTCGGAGCTCGACGCCTGGGCACGGGAAGCGGGGCTGGAGCTCGCCGAGCTCGCCGGCCTGCGCTACGACCCGGTGTTCGGCCGCCACGGCCTGACGCGGGACGTCTCGGTCAACTATCTCGCGTGGTACCGGAAACAGGTTTCAGCTTGCAGTCAACAGTCTACAGACAGAAACTGACTTCCTACCTACCGACTTACACGTAAGAACTTGCTGTTCCATGGGTTCCTATGAGGGAGACCGTAAACCGTCACCTGCAAACCGTGACCTAGGTTCATGATCCGGGCTGTGTTTTTCGATCTCGACGGGACGCTCCTCGACACCGCGCCCGACATGGGGGGAGCGCTCAACACCCTGCTCGAGGAGGAGGGACGCGCGCCCCTGCCGCCGGAGCGCATCCGGCCCGTGGTCTCGCACGGGGCGACGGCGCTCGTGCGCCTCGGCTTCGGGCTCGGCCCCGAGGACGGCGAGGCCTTCGAGCGCCTGCGCCGGCGCTTCCTCTCCCTCTATCACCGCCGTCTCGCCCGCGAGACGCGCCTCTTCCCGGGCATGGCGCCGGTGCTCGAGGCCCTCGAGGCGGACGGCGTCTACTGGGGCGTGGTCACCAACAAGCCGGCCCGCTTCACCGAGCCGCTGCTCACCGCCCTCGGCCTCGACCGGCGCGCGGCCTGCGTGGTGAGCGGCGACACGGCGCCGGCGCGCAAGCCGGACCCCCGCCCGCTGCTGCACGCCTGCGGCGTGACCGGCGTCCTGCCCGAGGAGTGCGTGTACGTGGGCGACGCGCGCCGCGACGTCGAGGCCGCCCACGCCGCGGGCATGCCCGCGGCGGTGGCCCTGTTCGGCTACCTCGACCCCGGCGACGAGCCGGCCGCCTGGGGCGCGGAGGCGCTGCTCGAGGCCCCGGCGGACGTGCTCGCGTGGGTGCGCGCCCATGCCTGAGTGGCTGCCGGCCCTGCTCGCGGGGCTCGCCCTCGGCCTGCTCGCGGGCTGGAGCCTCGGCCAGCTCCGCGGCGCGCGCCTGCGCGAGGAGAAGGCGCGCCTCGAGGCCCTGCTCGAGGGCGAGCGCACGGCCGCGGCGCGCCAGATCGAGGCCTTGCGCAAGGCCGAGCAGGAGCTCGCCGACACCTTCCGCGCCCTGTCGGGCAAGGCGCTGCGCGAGTCCAGCGAGTCCTTCCTCCAGCTCGCGCGCACCCAGCTCGAGGCGCGCGAGCAGGCCATCGGCGAGATGCTGCGCCCCATCCGCGAGGCGCTGGAGAAGACCGAGCGCCAGATCCGCGAGATCGAGAAGGAGCGTCGCGAGGCCTACGGCGCGCTGAGCCAGCACCTGCGCGCCATGCTCGAGAGCCACCAGGCGCTGCAGGCCGAGACGCGGCGTCTCGTGCAGGCCCTGCGCCGGCCCGAGGTGCGCGGCCAGTGGGGCGAGCTCACCCTGCGGCGCCTGGTGGAGCTCGCCGGGATGCAGGAGCACTGCGACTTCGAGGAGCAGCCGAGCGTCGCCGGCGAGGACGGGAGGCTGCGGCCCGATCTGGTCGTGCACCTGCCCGAGGCGCGGCGCATCGTGGTCGACGCCAAGACGCCTCTCGACGCCTACCTCGAGGCCGTGGAGGCCGAGGACGAGGGCGCGCGCCGCGCCGCCCTCGCCCGCCACGCGCGCAAGGTGCGCGAGCGCGTGCAGGAGCTCGCCTCCAAGCGCTACTGGGCGCGCTTCGACGGCAGCCTCGACTTCGTGGTGCTCTTCATCCCGGGCGACCAGTTCCTCGCCGCGGCGCTGGAGCAGGACCCGGCGCTGCTCGAGGACGCCCTCGCCGACCGCGTCATGCTCGCCACGCCCACCAGCCTCGTGGCGCTGCTGCGCGCCGTCGCCTACGGCTGGCGCCAGCAGGCGCTCGCGCGCAACGCCGAGACGGTGCGCGACCTCGGGCGCGAGCTCTACGAGCGCCTCGCGGTGATGACCGCGCACCTCGACAAGCTGGGCGCCGCCCTCAACCGCAGCGTCGGCGCCTACAACGCCGCCGTCGGCTCCCTCGAGCGCCGCGTGCTGCCGAGCGCGCGGCGCTTCACCGAGCTCGGCGTGCCCGCCACCCGCGAGCTCGGCGAGCCGAAGCCCGTCGAGAGCCTCGCCCGCAGCCCGGCGGCCCCCGCCGGCGGGGACGACGACGCGGACGCCGGGGGCCGCTCTCCCGAAGGCTGAGCGTCCTGCGGCTTGCAGCTCGCAGGTTGCGGCATGCGCCGCTTGCGGCGGCAGAGGCGGGAGACGAGGGTCGGGAGACGAGGATTGGAGCGCGCTCCGCGCGCAGCCATTTGGTCGGGGCTGAAAGCCCGAGACCGGTTACAGCTTGCAGGCTACGGTGTACGGTTTCCCGTCTCCCGTAACCCGTCACCCGCACCCTCCCGCGAAGCGGGCGCGGGCGTGGCTGCGGTCGCCGCGGTCCGCCGCGGCGTACCACATGGACGTGTCGACGAAGAGCGTCACCTGCAGCGGCCGCGCTCGCGCGAGAGCGCCTCGCCCAGCATGGCGTCCTTGTCGCAGGCGACGTCGGAGCCGCCGGAGTCGCCGAGGTCGAAGACCAGCGAGGGGTCGGCCTCGCGCCGCTCGCCTGCGAGCTCGCGCGCGAGGAGGCGGCGCACGTACTCGTTGAAGGAGATGCCGAGGCGTGCCGCCCGCTCGCGTGCCCGCCGGTAGAGCTCGTCGTCGACCCGGATCTGGACTCGCGATGCCATGATGGTGGCATCATGGCATCACTGGTTGGCCCCGGGCAAGCGCATCGCGAGTGGCGGCATGCGCCGCCTGAGGCGGCAGAGGCGGGAGACGGGGGCCGGGAGACGAGGGGTGGAGCGCGGGCACAGCTTACGGGTTACGGGTTACGGGCTACGGTACACAGTCACCCGTCACCCGTCGCCCGTCTCCTGTAACCCATCTCCCGTAACCCGCTCCGTCAATCGTCGCGCAGCACCTCGCGCCCCTTCTCGACGAGCGCTTCGGCGCCGGCCTTGGCGCGCTCGGCGACGCTCGGCTCCTTGAACGGGTTGGCGTAGATCGGCCGGTCGCGGCCCAGGTTGACGCCGAACCACAGGCCGAGCACCAGGCCGACGAGGATGCCGATGACCAGGTTGCGCATGGCTGCTCCTCCCCTGGACCCGCCCCGATCATGGCCCCGGGGCCGGCCGGCGGCAAGGGCACGGGTCACGCGGCGGGCTGCGGCCGCGCGGCGGATGGGGCATGCTGGCCGCATGGACCCCGAGGCCTACTGCACGGAGCGCGCCGCGCCGCCCGGCTCGAGCCTGCACTACGCCCTGCGCGGCGCGACGCCGCGCGCGCGCTGTGCGCTG
>WGBS01000301.1 GCA_015494165.1 Gammaproteobacteria bacterium
CGCTACGCCAACGGCCACGCCGAGGGGGCGCCCTTCGAGCACTACGGCCCGCTGCAGAGCGAGCAGGCGATCGCCTATGCCCGGGAGATCCTTGAGTTCGTCCGCGCTCGAATGGCCTGACCGCGAGACGGTGGGCCGGGCGGCGCGGGCCTGGGCGGCCGAGGAGGCGCGCAGGCACCCCGAGCTCATGCGTCTCGGGATCTTCGGATCCTGGGCCTCGGGCGACTGGGGCGTCGGCAGCGACCTCGACCTGGTCGCCGTCGTGCGCACGTCGGACCGGCCCTTCCACGAGCGCGCCCGCGACTGGGCCTACGAGAAGCTCCCCGTGCCGGCGGATCTCCTCGTCTACACCGAGGCCGAGTGGGAGCGGCTCATGGCCGAGGGCTCGCGCTTCGCGCGCATGCTGCGCGAGCGCACGCGCTGGATCTGGCCGCAGCGCCCGGACGGGGACGCGGCGTGAGCGCCGGGCCGCGGCTCATCGTCGCGCTCGACCATCCCGACCGGGCCGCCGCCCTCGAGACGGCCGCGCGCCTCGATCCCGCGCGCTGCGCGGTCAAGGTGGGCAAGGAGCTGTTCACCGCCGCCGGGCCCGAGGTGGTCGAGGCCCTGCAGGCGCGGGGCTTCCGGGTCTTCCTCGACCTCAAGTTCCACGACATCCCCAACACGGTGGCGGGCGCCTGCCGCGCGGCGGGGGCGCTCGGCGTGTGGATGCTCAACGTCCACGCCCTCGGCGGCCGGCGCATGATGGAGGCCGCGCGCGAGGCGGTGGACAGGGTCGCGGAGCCGCCCGTGCTCCTCGCGGTCACCGTGCTCACCAGCATGGGCGCGGAGGATCTCGCGGAAGTGGGCATCGAGGGCCCGCCGGAGGCGGCGGTGCTGCGGCTCGCGCGGCTCGCGCACGCGAGCGGCATGGACGGGGTGGTGTGCTCGCCGCGGGAGCTGCGCGCGCTGCGCGCGGAGCTCGGGCCGGACTTCCGCCTGGTGACGCCAGGGGTGCGGCCTGCGGGCGCGGCCGCCGGCGACCAGCGCCGGACCGCAACGCCCGCCGAGGCCGTCGCCGCCGGTGCCGACCACCTGGTGATCGGCCGCCCCGTAACCCAGGCGGACGACCCTGTAGGCGTTTTGCTGACAATCGAATCGGAAATCGGCCGATTGACGCCCCCGCGGGGGGGCCTACCATAGGGGCGTCGCGCGGGCCCGGGCCCGCCGGCAGCGGAGCAATGTGACACAGGGAGGAGACCGGGATGTCGAAGCGTGTCAGGATGCGTGATCGCGTGCTCGGGCTGGTGCTCGGGTGCATGCTGGGGGCGGGCGCCTGGGCGGCGGCGCCGGAGCGGGTGGACATCAACACCGCCGACGCCGCGACCTTGGCGCGGGTGCTCGAGGGCGTGGGGCCGGCGAAGGCCGCGGCCATCGTCGAGCACCGGCGCCGCCACGGGCCCTTCCGCCGCGCCGAGGACCTGGCGCGGGTCAAGGGCATCGGTCGCCGCACGGTGGAGCGCAACCGCGAGCGGATCGTGGTGGGCGCCCGCGGGGGCGGCGGCACGAAGGGCGTGGACCGTTAGGGTCCCGCCCGGCGGGCGGCAGCCGCCCGCAGCGGGAGAGGCGGGAGGCGAGTATCGGGAGACGAGGGTTGGTGCGCGCTCCGCGCGCGGCCATTGGGACGAGAGGCGGGGGTCGGGAGACGAGAGGTGGAACGCCCTTCGGGGGCGGTCTTTTGATCTTTCCCGTCACCCGTCTCCCGTGCACTATACAAGCGGCTTCCAGCCGCGGCCTGGGAGGAACGGATGAGCGACGGGCGCAGCAGCAACGTGGTCTGGCACGAGGGGACCGTGGACCGTGCCCGGCGCGAGGCCCTCAACGGCCACCACAGCGTGTGCCTGTGGTTCACGGGCCTGTCCGGCGCGGGCAAGTCCACGGTGGCGCACGCCGTCGAGGAGCGCCTGCACGGGCTCGGCTGCCGCACCTATGTCTTCGACGGCGACAACGTGCGCCACGGCCTGTGCGGCGACCTCGGCTTCTCGCGCGAGGACCGCGCCGAGAACCTGCGCCGCATCGCCGAGATGGTCAAGCTCTTCCTCGACGCCGGCGTCATCGCCCTGACGGCCTTCATCTCGCCCTTCCGCGCCGACCGCGAGCGCGTGCGCAACATCGTAGGTCCGGACGACTTCATCGAGATCTACTGCCGCTGCCCGGTGGAGGTGTGCGAGCGGCGCGACGTCAAGGGGCTCTATGCCCGGGCGCGCCGCGGCGAGATCCCGGAGTTCACGGGCATCTCCTCGCCCTACGAGCCGCCGGAGTCCCCGGACCTGGTGCTCGACACCGCCGAGCAGCCGCTCGAGGACTGCGTCGAGGCCGTGCTGGGGGTCCTCGAGGCGCGCGGCGTCGTCGCCCGTGCGCGTCCCCGCATCGTGCGCACGCGGGGGGCGGGCGCCTGATGGACGCTGCGGCACGTCACTGGTATCTCGTCTACAGCAAGCCGCGCCAGGAGCGCCTTGCGCTCGAGAACCTCGCCCGCCAGGGCTACGAGGCCTATCTCCCGCTCATGCGCCACCGGCGCCGGCGCGGGCGGCGCTGGGTGCCGACCATCGAGCCCATGTTCCCGCGCTATCTCTTCGTGCGCCTCGACCGCCTGCACGACAACTGGGCGCCGATCCGCTCGACCATCGGTGTCACGAGCCTCGTGCGCTTCGGCCACGAGCCCGCGCGCGTCCCGGACGACCTGATCGGCCTGTTCCGCGCGCGCGAGGGCGAGGACGGCATCCAGCAGATTCCACCGCCGGACTTCCGCCCCGGCGAGCGCGTGCGCATCGTCGACGGCCCCTTCGCGGGCTACGAGGCGATCTTCCAAGCGCGCACCGGGAAGGAGCGGGTCGAGATCCTGCTGCGCATCGCCGGCAACGCCACCCGCATCCAGATCGCCCCCGGCGCCCTCGAGCCCGTCGCCTGAGGCGGGTTCCCCGACCCTTCCCGGCAGCACCCACCCTTGGCGTCGTGATGATGGGCCGCCGCAGGCAGCTGGGGTTCTGGGTCCTGCCGGGCGCTGCGCCAGAACGGTGCCAGCTGTCCTATAAGGACCCAGTATGGTTTACAAACGGATCCACTATGGAGTAACTTTTCTTCCATCTGCCAGAGCGAGGAAGTGAAGCACGGTGGCGACAAACATTTCGATCAAGGGTGCCCCTGAGGACCTCGTGCGCCGTCTGAAGGCACGAGCCGCTCGTCATCATCGTTCGCTTCAGGGCGAGGTCCTCGCCATCCTTGAGGAAGCCGTGCGCGAGGATGAGGTGCTGGATCCGAAGGACGTTGCCAGGCTGGTGCGGGAGATGGGGTTGAGCACGCCGGCGGAGTCGGCGGAATGGATTCGCGAGGACCGTGACCGCCGCTAAGGTCGTCGACGCGTCCGCACTGGGTGCGCTGCTGTTCGGCGAGCCGGAACGGGAGCGGATCGCGGAGAGGCTCACGGGCGCACGGCTCTTCGCGCCGACGTTGTTGGGCTACGAGCTGGCGAGCATCTGCGTCAAGAAATCGCGGGCACATCCGGAGGCCGCAAGCGAGCTGCAGCGGGCGTTGGGGTTGTTCGGCCGGCTGGGCATCGAGCTGCTCGGCCTTCATCCGGGACCCGTTGCGGACCTAGCGAGGGAGACAGGTCTCACGGCATATGACGCGGCATACCTCCGGCTGAGCTTGGCGCTCGGTGCGGAGCTGATCACTTTGGACCGGCGGCTTGCGGCGATCGCGGCCCGGTATGGGAGCGGTGCAGCCGAGCCGTGAAAGCAGGGGGTGGCGAGCCCACGGGCGTTACGTGGGGATGCGCAGGGATGGCTCCTTGAGCTATACTGTTCAGCCCATGAACGACGAAAGCCGCGACGAGCGGCTGACGCTCGCCCTGCTCGAGGCGGTGGCCGAGGAGGGCGGCGTGGCCGGCCAGCGCCGCCTGGCGCGGCGCATGGGCGTGGCGCTCGGCCTTGCCAACGCCTACGTGCGGCGCTGCGCCCGCAAGGGCTGGATCAAGGTCCGCCAGGCGCCCGCCAACCGGTACCTCTACTATCTCACCCCCGAGGGCTTCGCCGAGAAGTCGCGCCTCACCGTCCGCTACCTGCGCCATTCGCTGGCCTTCTACCGGGAGGCATCGGCGGCCTGGGCCGCCGTGTGGCGCAGGTGCGAGCGCGAGGGCTGGCGCGAGGCGCTGCTCGTCGGGGCGGGCGAGCTCGCCGAGATCGCGGCGGTGCGCGCCGCGGACCATGCGGTGACGCTCGTGGGCGCCCTGGATCCGGGGGCGCGCCGCAGGCAGCTCCTCGGGCGGCCCCTGTGGCGGCGGCTGGCCGACTGCGCGCCGCACGACGTGCGCGTGCTGACCGAGGTGGACGGCGGGGGCGCGCTCGCCGAGGGCCTCGGGGCGGCTGACGATCCGGTGCCCGTTCTGGCGCCCGCCCTGCTGGCGGGCGCGCTGCCTGCCGGCACGCGGGCGGTCGTCGTACACTGAGCCGCCGCTCCGGCGGCGGCCCTTCGCCATGCGGCGCGTGCGCTGCAGGGCGGTAGCGTGCCCGGGTCCCGCCGGGGAGGATCCGCCGGACCCGTGCTAGCATGCCCGGCGGAAGAGTCCCGGAGGGTGTTGGCATGGGGGCGGTCCCGGAGCCGGACGCGAAGGAGCGCGCGCGTGTGGCGGAGCTGGCGCGGACGGTGGCGGCGCTCGCACGCGAGCGGCTCGGTCCCGGCACACAGGTCTGGTGGTTCGGCTCCTGGCCCGAGGGGCGCGCCCGGCCGCGCTCCGACATCGACATCGCGATCCTGCCGCCACCGGACGTGACCGCCGAGCGGGTGGCGGCCTTGCGTGCCGCCGTGGACGATCTCCCAACGCTCTACCGGATCGACCTGGTGGACCTGCGCGAGGTCTCGGAGGGGTTCCGCGCGCGCATCCTCCGGCGGGGCCGCCCGCTGTGAGCGGCCGGCGTCTCGCCGCCCTGCGCAAGGCGCTCGCGCGGCTGCGCGAGGCCTTGGCGATGACAGGCAGCTCGGATATCGCACGCGATGCCGCCATCCAGCGCTTCGAGTTCTGCGCCGAGCTCTCGTGGAAGGCGGTGCAGGCCAGGGCGCGCGCGCTCGGCCGTGACTGCCGCTTCCCCAAGGAATGCCTGCGGCTCGCCTTCGAGGCGGGCTGGATCGACGACGAGGCCGGCTGGCTGCGGCTCTGGGAGGACCGCAGCCTCACGAGCCACACCTACGACGAGGCGCTCGCGGAGGAGATCCATGCGAGGCTCCCGGCCCATCTCGAGCGCATGGACCGGCTGCTGGCCGCCCTGGACCCCGAAGAGGGCTGAGGTCAAGGTCCCGTGCGCCTGAGCGAGGAGCACCGCGCCATCATCCGCGAGGAGGTCGCGCGCGCGTTCGGCCCCGAGGCCGAGGTGCTCCTGTTCGGCTCGCGCGTGGACGACACGGCTCGCGGCGGCGACGTGGACCTGCTGGTGCGGGTGCCCCATCCGGTCGAGAGTCCGACGATGGCGGCGGTGGACCTGGCCACGCGGCTCGAGCGCCGCTTCGACGGCCGCCGCGTGGACGTGCTCCTGCTCACGCCCGACACCCCCCGCCAGCCCATCCACGACATCGCCGAGCGCACCGGAGTGCGGCTGTGACGGACATCGAAAATCCCGAGCTCCTGCGCGTGGCCGATCTCCTGGAGGTCGGGGCCCGCGAGCTGAGGCACCTGCAGACGACCGACCGGCGGCTGTTCGCGGGGGGCACGCTCGCTCCTGATCTGATCGACCGCCTGGACTCGGATGATGTCCTCGCCGAGCGGATCGATGCCTTCGTCGCGCGCTTCGGCCGGCTCCAGGATACGCTTGGTGCGAGGCTGCTCCCGGCGGCGATGCGCCTGCTGGGAGATGCGCCCGGAGCCATGCTCGAGAACCTCGACTGGGCCGAGCGCCTCGGCCTGGTGCGCTCGGCCGACCAGTGGGCGCGCATCCGCCGGGTGGGCAACCGCATGATCCACGAGTACGTGTCGGACCCGGCGGTGCTGGCGGACGCGCTCAACCAGGCCCACGCCTTCATCCCGGATCTGGAGCATTTCTTGGGCGCGGTGCGCGAGCGGCTGCTCGCGCGCTTTCCGGCCCTGGAGGAGCGCCTGGAGGCCGGGAAGGGCGCGGGAGCGGACGGCAACGGAATAGGGAAGGGACCGCAGTGAACGGCTTCGGGACGATCGCGGTGGTGGGGCTAGGCTACGTGGGGCTGCCGCTGGCGGTGGCCTTCGGCAGGCGCCGGCGCACCATCGGCTTCGACCTCAACGAGCGCAAGATCGCCGCCTACCGCGCGGGCCGGGACCCCACGGGCGAGGTGCCGGACGAGGACCTCGCGGCGGCCACGCGGCTCGAGCTCACAAGCGACCCCGCCGCGCTGCGCGAGGCCGACTGCGTGATCGTCGCCGTGCCCACCCCCATCGACGCCGCCCGCCAGCCGGACCTTCGCCCCCTGCGCGGCGCGAGCGAGACCGTCGGGCGCAACCTCAAGCCCGGCGCCACCGTGGTCTACGAGTCCACGGTCTTCCCGGGCTGCACCGAGGAGGAGTGCGTCCCCATCCTCGAGCGCGCCTCCGGCCTCAAGTGGAAGGAGGGCTTCTTCGTCGGCTACTCGCCCGAGCGCATCAACCCCGGCGACCGCGAGCACCGGCTGGAGACCATCGTCAAGGTGGTCGCGGGCGACACGCCCGAGACCCTCGAGCGCGTCGCCGCCCTCTACGAGGAGGTCGTCGAGGCCGGCGTGCACCGTGCCTCCAGTATCCAGGTGGCGGAAGCCGCCAAGGTCATCGAGAACACCCAGCGCGACCTCAACATCGCGCTCATGAACGAGCTCGCCATCATCTTCGGCCGGCTCGGCATCGACACGGCCGAGGTCCTGGAGGCCGCGGCTACGAAATGGAACTTCCTCCCCTTTCGCCCGGGCCTCGTGGGCGGCCACTGCATCGGCGTGGATCCCTACTACCTCACCTACAAGGCCGAGCAGCTCGGCTATCACCCGCAGGTGATCCTGGCAGGCCGCCGCATCAACGACGGCATGGGCAAGCACGTGGCCGAGCAAACCGTCAAGCAGATGATTGCCAACGGCTCCTGCGTCAAGGGTGCGAAGGTCAACGTGCTCGGCCTCACCTTCAAGGAGGACTGCCCGGATCTGCGCAACTCGCGCGTGATCGACATCGTCCGCGAGCTCGAAAGCTACGGCATCGAGGTCCACGTCCACGACCCCCTCGCCGACCCGGACGAGGCGCGCGCCGAGTACGGCGTAGCGCTCGAGCCGTGGGATGCGCTGCCGCGGGCCGAGGCCCTCGTGGTCGCGGTCGCCCACCGCCAGTACCGCGAGATGCCCGCCGAGGCCTTCCGGGAGAAGCTCCACAATCCCGGTTGCATCGCCGACGTCAAGAGCGTCCTCGACCGCGCCGCCCTCGAGGACGCAGGCATCCGCGTCTGGCGCTTGTGATTTGGCCATCCAACTTCAAGGGAGGCGCGGAGAGCGGCGAACGGCTGGCAAATGAGGGCGGTCTCACCGTTCATTTCGTGGGCGCGGCTTCCAGCCGCATCCGGTACATGACCGGCACTCAGGACAAGGCACCTTGAACATGAAGATCCTCGTCACCGGCGCCGCCGGCTTCATCGGCGCGGCGCTCTCCCACCGGCTGCTGGACCGCGGTGACGAGGTCGTCGGCATCGACAACCTCAACGACTACTACGACGTCTCCCTCAAGGAGGCGCGGCTCGCGCGCCTCACGCGGCGCGACGGGTTCCGCTTCGAGAGGCTCGACGTCGCCGACCGCGAGGGGATGAGCCGCCTCTTCCGCGAGCACCGCTTCGACGCCGTCATGCACCTCGCCGCCCAGGCGGGGGTCCGCTAC
>WGBS01000302.1 GCA_015494165.1 Gammaproteobacteria bacterium
CGCGCCGGCGTGCTCGGTGCGCGTGCCGAGCCGCTCCAGGAGCCGGGCGAGCCAGGCCGGGTGGGCGGGCCAGGCCGGGGCCGTGATCAGGTTGCCGTCCACCTCGCAGGCGTCGATCGCGACCTCCACGTACTCGCCGCCCGCCTCCCGCACCTCGGGGCCGACGGCCGGGTAGGCCGTGCAGCGGCGGCCCTCGAGGACGCCCGCCGCGGACAGGATCTGCAACCCGTGGCAGATGGCGGCGATGGGCTTGTCCGCTTCCGCGAAATGGCGCACCACCTCGAGGACGCGCGGGTTGAGGCGCAGGTACTCGGGCGCGCGCCCGCCGGGGATGACCAGGGCGTCGTAGTCCTCGGGGCGCACCGCGTCGAAGTCGGCGTTGAGCCGGAAGGCGTGGCCCGGCTTCTCGCTGTAGGTCTGGTGCCCCTCGAAGTCGTGCACCGCGGTCGCCACCGAGTCGCCCGGCTTCTTGTCGGGGCAGACGGCATGGACGGTGTGGCCGACCATCTGCAAGGCCTGGAAGGGCACCATGGCCTCGTAGTCCTCCACGAAATCACCAACTAACATCAGTATCTTGCGTGACATGCCTCATCCTCCTTGTCAGGTGGGGCGCCCACGGGCGGGGCCCTTGAGTATAGGCCGCGCGGCGCGAGGCCTCCCGTGCGCGCCCCGCGCGAGCCTCGGGGCGCGGCCCCGGCCGCCCCGCCGGGCGTTCCAGACGTACATCCACGCCTCCACCGGACGGTCGCCGGGCAGGCGGCGCACCACCACGCGCTCCCGGCGGAACTCCCCGCGGGCCGGCGCTTCGGGGTGGACGTCCTCGTAGCGGTCGAGCAAGCGCCATAGCCTGGGGTCGCGCGGGAGGGCGAGCAGCACGCCCTCGAGCCGCGGCGCGCCGGGCCGCGGCACCGCCCCGGGATAGACGCCGAGACGGTAGAGGTCGGCCGGCAGCCACGCGCGCCCGACCGGACGTGCCGCGCGCGCCAGCGCGCGGCGCACCGCGCGCGGGGCGCGGCCGTCCGCGAGCGTGCCATAGGCGAAGAGGAGCGTGGTGCCCTTCACGGGCCGAGCACCTCGTCCAGGAAGCCGGCGATGGCGCGCTCGTAGGCCGCCCCGCTCTCCTGGAAACCCCACTCGTGGCTGCCCCGGATCGCGACGAGGCGCTTGCGCGTCACCGGCGCCGCCTCGAGGATGGCGCGGGCGTGCTCGAAGGGCACGAGCCGGTCGTCCTCGCTGTGGACGACCAGCAGCGGCGAGCGCAGGCCGCGCAGGTGCTCGAGCAGGGGATAGCGCACGCGCATGAGCCGGCGCACCGGCAGGAAGGGGTAGAGCCGCGCGGCGACGTCCGGCAGGCTGGTGAAGGTGGACTCGAGGATCACGCCGCCGGGGCGCGTGCGCGCGGCGAGCCAGGCCGCCACGGCGCCCCCGAGCGAGCGGCCGTGCACCACGATGCGCTCCGGCGCCACCCCGCGCGTCTCCGTCAGGTAGCGCCACATGGCCTCGGCGTCGCGATAGGTGCCTTCCTCGCTCGGGCGGCCGCTGCTGCGGCCGTAGCCGCGGTAGTCCACGAGCAGCACGTCCACGCGTTGGCGCTGGAGCAGGGCGGCCGTGGGCACGCGGTCGCCGATGTCGCCGGCGTTGCCGTGCAGGAAAAGCACGGTGCCGCGCGGTCGGGAATGGCGCACCAGCCAGCCGCGCAGGGTCTCGCCGTCGGCGGTGCCGATCGTCACGTCCTCATACGGCAGGCCTGCGTCCCGCGGGGTGTGCGCGACGGCACGCGTCGGCAGGAAGACGCGCCGCTCCTGGGTGGCGTAGAGCCAGGCGACGAGGCCCGCATAGGCGGCCCCGGCCGCCAGCGCCCCGGCCAGCAGCGTCGAGAGCACCGCGTTCAGGGCCGCACCACCAGGACGAGCTTGCCGATCATGCCCCCCGCCTCGAGCCGGCGGTGCGCCTCGGCGGCCTTCTCCAGCGGATAGGTCCCGCTGACGTGCACGCGCAGGCGGCCCTCGTCGAACAGGCGCGCGCAGCGCTCGAGGATGTCGGCCTGGTGGCGGCGCGCGGCCGTGAGCCCGCGATACATGGGCGTGAGCATGAGCTCGAGGCTCACGCGCAGGTTGCGCAGGCGCGCCTCCTTCCAGTCCGTGTCCGGGGGCGGCTGCAGCAGCGTCACCAGGTCGCCGTAGTGGCGCGTGGCGGCGAAGCTGCGCGCGAAGGTCCCGCCGCCGACCGTGTCCAGCACGACGTCGGCCCCGTCCTCCGCCCAGGCGCGCGCCGCCTCGACGAAGTCCTCCTCCCGGTAGCGGATGATGCGCTCGGCACCGAGCCCCGCCACGAAGCGCGCCTTCTCCTCGTCGCTCACGGTGGTCGCCACCGCGCAGCCCGCCTCGCGCGCGAGCTGGATGGCCACGTGGCCGACGCCGCCCGCACCCGCGTGCACCAGCACGCGCTGGCCGGCGGCGATGCGCGCGCGGTCGTGCAGCGACTCCCAGGCGGTGATCAGCACCAGCGGGGCCGCCGCGGCATGCACGAAGTCGAGGCGCTCGGGCTTCGGCGCGGCGAAGCGCTCGTCCACCACCGCGAGCTCGGCGTAGTTGCCGGGCTCGCCGCCGATGCCGCCGTTGCACCACCACACGGCGTCGCCGGGGCGGAAGCGGCGCACCTCGGGCCCCACCGCCTCCACCACCCCGGCCCCGTCGCAGCCGAGGATGGCCGGGAGGCGGTCCGGATAGTAGGTGCCGCGAGCGCGCAGCTTGGTGTCGACGGGATTGACCCCCGCGGCGTGCACGCGCACCAGCATCTCGGTGGGTGCGCGCGGCTCGGGGTCCGGAAGCTCGATTGTCTCGAGCACCTCCGGCCCTCCCGGTCGGGTCATCACCACGGCCTTCATGGGCGACCTCCCTGGTCCCTTTGGGGGGCCTCGATGATAGCGCGCCGCGGCCCGGTGTCGGCTACCATGGGGCGGAGATGGGGCGCGAGGTCGAGCGCAAGTTCCTGGTGACGGGCGAGGGCTGGCGCACGCACGCCGGCCCCGGCGTGCGCATGCGCCAGGGATATCTCGCGAGCGATCCCGCCTGCTCGGTGCGCGTGCGCATCGAAGGCGACCGCGCGCGCCTCAACATCAAGAGCGCGACCCTCGGCGTCGAGCGGCTCGAGTACGAGTACGAGATCCCGGTGCGCGACGCCGAGGAGATGCTGGCGCACCTGTGCACCACGCCCCCGGTGGAGAAGGTGCGCTACCACGTCCCCTGGGGCGGGCACGAGTGGGAGGTGGACGTCTTCGAGGGCGCCAACGCCGGGCTGGTGCTGGCCGAGATCGAGCTTGCGCGCCCGGACGAGCCCTTCGAGCGCCCGCCCTGGGTCGGCGAGGAGGTCTCGCACGATCCGCGCTACTACAACGTCACGCTGGCGCGCCATCCCTACCGTGAGTGGGGCCGGGCGCAGGGCTAGGGCGGCGGCGCTCGCGGCGGCGCTCGCGGCGCTCGCCGCCTGCCAGGCGCCGCCGCGCGAGGCCATCCGCCTGGCGGTGGCGGGCGGCGTCGCCACCCTCGACCCGCGCTTCGCCACCGACGCGGTCTCGAGCCGCGTGTGCCGGCTCCTCTACGCGCGCCTGGTGGAGGCGGGCGAGGACGGCCGCCCGCGTCCCGCGCTGGCCGAGTGGGAGCGGACGGATCCGCTCACCTGGCGCTTCCGCCTGCGCGAGGGGCCCGGGCGGCGCTTCCACGACGGCACGCCCCTCACCGCGCGTGACGTCGCCGCCACGTACCGCTCCGTGCTCGACCCCGCCACCGCCTCACCGCACCGCGGCGGCCTCGCCTTCGTCGCCGCGGTCGAGGCGCTGGATGCGCGCACCGTGGAGTTCCGCCTGCGCCGCCCCGAGCCCCTGCTGCCGGCCTATCTCGGCCTCGGCATCCTGCCGGCGGCGGCCGCGGCCGACCGCCGCCCGGTGCGGCGGCCGGTGGGCAGCGGCCCCTTCCGCTTCGTGCGCCGCGTGGGCGAGGAGGGCGTGCGGCTCGAGCGCGTGCGCGACGGCCAGCCCTTCGAGATCCTGCGCGTGCGCGACCCCACCGTGCGCGCGCTCAAGCTGGTGCGCGGCGAGGTGGACCTGCTGCAGAACGACCTGCCGCCGGAGCTCGTGCGCTGGCTCGGGGCGCGCCCGGGCCTGCGTGTGCTGCGCGCGCCCGGGACCACCTACGCCTATATCGGCTTCAACCTCGCCGACCCGCTCGCGGGCGACCTGCGCCTGCGCCAGGCGGTGGCGGCGGCCATCGACCGCGAGGCCATCGCGCGGCACCTCTTCGGCGGCGCGGCGCGCCCGGCCGCGGGGCTCTTCCCGCCCGGGCACTGGCTCGGCCTGCCGCGCGGCACCGGGCCGCGCCACGATGCGGCGCGCGCGCGGCGGCTCGCGGCGGCGCTCGCGCGCGAGCGCGGTGCCCCGCCGCGCCTCGAGTACAAGACCTCGAGCGACCCCTTCCGCGTGCGCGTCGCCACCGTGATCGCCGACCAGCTCCGGCGCGCCGGGATCGCGGTCGAGGTGCGCAGCCTCGACTGGGGCACCTTCTACGCCGACGTCAAGGCCGGGCGCTTCCAGATGTACACGCTCGCCTGGGTGGGCCTGTCGACGCCCGACATCTTCCGCTATGCCTTTCACAGCCGCTCGATGCCGCCGCGCGGCGCCAACCGCGGCCGCTACCGCGACCCGGTCGCCGACCGGCTGATCGAGGCCGCCGAGGCCGCGACGGATCTCTCCGTCCGCGCGCGGCTCTACCGCCGGCTGCAGCGCCGCCTGCTCGAGACCCTGCCCTACGTGCCGCTGTGGCACGAGGACCACGTCGCCGTCGTGCGCGCCGGGATCGAAGGCTACCGCCTGCGGCCCGACGGTGCCTACGACGGGCTCGCCGCGGTGCGGCGCGTCGGCACGGCGGCTGCGCGCCGCACCCTGCTCGCGGGGCTCGCGCCGTGGTGAGCGGCTCGCGCTGGATCCACGTCAGCCTCGCGCGGCAGCGGCTCACGCTGCTTGAGGGCGGGCGCGTGCTCGCCGCGTGGCCCGTGTCGACCGCGGCTGCGGGCGCCGGCGAGCGCCGCGGCAGCCTGGGCACGCCGCGCGGCTGGCACGTGGTGCGCGCGCGCATCGGCGCCGGCGCCCCGCTCGGGGCGGTGTTCGTCGCCCGCCGCCCGACCGGCGAGATCTGGAGCCCCGAGCTCGCCGCGCGCTTCCCGGGACGCGACTGGGTGCTGACGCGCATCCTGTGGCTCTCGGGTCTCGAGCGCGGCCGCAACCGCCTCGGCGACGTGGATACCATGCGCCGGTTCATCTACATTCACGGCTGTCCCGACAGCGAGCCGGTGGGCGTGCCGCGCTCGCACGGATGCATCCGCATGCGCAACGCCGACGTCGTCGCGCTCTTCGAGCGGGTGGCCGCCGGGACGCGGGTGCTCATCGAGCCCTGAGGTCACGACGAGGGAGGATGGAGACATGGCTGCAGGACGGTACCCGATGGAAGCCCTGAAAATTGATTTTTTCAGGGCTTCCCCGCGGCCAGGGATGGCCGCGGAAGGCCCCATGCACATGGAAGTGCATGACGATGCACGGAGAAATCAAAATGGCCGCGAAGCACCTTAGCGGATCAAGCCGCGTAGCGGATTGATCAGAGTTTCCAGGTGCATGGCGACACGGAGAAAAATCAAGATGACCGCGAAGCACCTCAACCCTGATCAATCCGCGCAGCGGATTGATCAGCGGTGTCGGATCCTTTCGCTCGACGGCGGCGGCATCCGCGGCGTCATCACCGCGGTGTGGCTCGCGCGCCTGGAGGAGCTGGTGGGCGCGCCGCTGCAC
>WGBS01000303.1 GCA_015494165.1 Gammaproteobacteria bacterium
AGGCCATGATGGACGAGCTCTACGAGGAGTTCGTCAACGAGCGCATGCCCAACCGCGTCAAGATCACCACCTCCTGCTGCCAGATCAACTGCGGCGGGCAGGGCGACATCGCCATCAACGTGCAGCACACCAAGCCGCCGCGCATCGACCACAGCCTGGTGGCGGACGTGTGCGAGCGGCCCGCGGTGGTGGCGCGCTGCCCCGTGGCGGCCATCCGCCCGGCGCTCGTCGACGGCAGGCCCTCGCTCGAGATCGACGAGCGCAAGTGCGTGTGCTGCGGCGCCTGCTACCCACCGTGCCCGCCGATGCAGATCAACGACCCCGAGCACACCAAGCTCGCCATCTGGGTGGGCGGCAAGTTCTCGAACGCGCGCTCGCGCCCGAGCTTCCACAAGCTGGTCGCCGCGGGCATCCCGAACAACCCGCCGCGCTGGCCGGAGGCGACCGCCATCGTCAAGCGCATCCTGCGCGCCTATCAGCGCGACGCGCGCGACTGGGAGCGCATCGGCGAGTGGATCGAGCGCATCGGCTGGCCCCGCTTCTTCGAGCTCACGGGGCTGCCCTTCACGCGCTACCACATCGACAACTGGCGCGGCGCGCGGGCGAGCCTCAACGCCTCCACGCACCTGCGCTTCTGAGGGGAGAACGCGTCCGGGGCGGATTCAGCGGGAGGCGGGTAGCGCGGGCCGCGCCGCCGCCAGGCAGCGCCAGTGGGCGAGCAGGCGACGGCACGCGCAGCGCGCCTCGGGCTCGCGCAGCGCCCCCGAGCCCAGCAGCGCCGCCAGGTGCGCCACCACGGCCCGCGCCGCGAGCGGCGAGCCCGTGCGGGCGTAGTGGCGCACGAGCCGCGCCAGGCGCAGGCGCAGCCGCGGCGCGTCATCCGGAGCGGGGGCGAGGAGCTGCAGCGGCCGGTCCATGTGAAAATGATAATCGTTCGCGACAGCAGGCGCAAGCCCGCGTGGGCTCACTCGGCGCGCAGGGCGTCGACGGGCTCGAGGCGCGCGGCATGGAGGGCCGGGAGCACCCCGGCGGCGAGCCCCACGGCCACCGCCAGGGCCTCGGCGGCGAGGGCATAGCCCCAGGCCGTGTGCACGGGCAGCGCGGGGAAGGCGAGCGTGAGGGCGTGCGCCCCTCCGGCGCCGAGGACGAGGCCGGCGAGACCGCCGGCGGCGGCGAGCGCCGCCGCCTCGGCCAGGAACAGCGCGCCCACCTGGCGGCGGGTGGCGCCGAGGGCGCGCAGGAGGCCGATCTCGGCGCGGCGCTCCGAGACCGCGATGACCATGATGGTGAGGATGCCCACGGCCCCCACCGCGAGCGAGATGGCGCCGATGCCGGCGACGGCGAAGGTGAGCATGCCGAGCACCGATCCCAGCACCTCCAGCATCTGGTCCTGGGTGGTGAGCGTGAAGTCCTCGCGCCCGTGGCGGGCGACGAGCAGACGGCGGATGCCCGCCACGACCTCGCGCACCGGCACGTCGGCGCGGTAGAGGACGTCGATCTCCATCAGGCCCTCGCGGCCGAAGATCTCCAGCCCCCAGGCCGCCGGTACGTAGGCGGCGTCGTCGAGGTCGAAGCCCAGCACCCGCCCCTTGGGCTGCATGGCGCCGACCACGCGGAAGCGGTAGCCCGCCACGCGCAGGCGGCGGCCGAGGGGGCTCGCCTCGCCGAACAGCTCGCGCCGCACGGTGGCGCCCACGACCGCGAGCGGCCGCGGCGCGTGGAGGTCGTCGGGCGGCAGGAAACGGCCGAGCGCGGTGCCGAAAGCGAACACGCGCGGGAAGTCGGGGCCGACGCCGATCACCTGCGTGCGGCGCACGCGCCCGCCCGCCTCGACGTCGGCGTTGCCCCACACCACCGGCACCACGCCCTCCACCCAGGGCAGCTCGCGCAGCGCGCGGGCGTCGTCGAGGGTGAGCGGGCGCACGGTGCCGAAGATCCCGGTGCTCATGCCGTGCGTGGTGGCGCGCCCGGGATTGATGGCGACGAGGTGGGTGCCGAACTGCGTGAACTGGGCCAGCACGTAGCGGCGCGCGCCCTCGCCGACGGCGGTGAGCAGCACGACGGCGGCGACGCCGACGGCGATGCCGAGGGCGGTGAGCAGGCTGCGGCCGCGGTGGGCCGCGAGGCTCACGAGCACGAAGCGGGTGGCGTCGGCGGCGCGCACGGCCTCAGCGCGACGCCAGCGCCGCCACGGGATCGAGGCGCGCCGCGCGTCGCGCCGGGAGCACGCCGAAGCCGATGCCGCCGGCGAGCGCGACGCCGAGGGCCGCCGGCGCGCTCCACCACGGAGCGGCGAAGGGAAAGAGCGGATAGAGACGCGCGGCCAGCTCCACCGCCCCGAGGCCGATGCCGATGCCCGCGAGACCGCCGGCGGCGGCGAGCACCCCGGCCTCGGCCACGAACAGCCGCGCGATGAGCGCCGGGGTCGCGCCCAGGGCCTTGAGCAGGCCGATCTCGGCGCGGCGGCCGGCGACGCTGATGAGCATGATGTTCATGATCAGGATGCCGGCGACGCTGAGGCTGATTCCGGCGAGCGCCGCGAGCGCGTAGGTGAGCGCGCGCAGGATGCGGTCGAAGGCAGCAAGCACGGCGTCCTGCGTCACCACCGTGACGTCCTCCTCGCCGCGGTGGCGCTCGCGCAGGGTGGCGAGCACGTCGCGGCGCGCCGCCGCGATGGCCTCGCGGCTGCGCGCCTCCACGAGCGCCCGGAACAGGCCCGAGGTGTCGAACAGGGCCTGCGCGCTCGCCACCGGCACCACCACCATCTCGTCCACCTTGACGCCGAGGGCGAAGCCCTGTGGCGCCAGCACGCCGATCACGCGGAAGCGCCGGTCGCCGATGCGCACCCATTGCCCGAGCGGGGGATCGGCGCCGAAGAGCTCGCGCGCCACGGTGGCCCCCAGCAGGCACACCGCCTGGGCGCGCCGCGGGTCGCCCTCCGGCAGGTTGCGCCCGCGCGCCAGCCGCCAGTGGCGCACGCGCACGAGCTCGGCGGTGGAGCCGAGCACCGTCGCCTCGCGCTCGCGCCCGCCGCGCGAGACCGGCGCCGAGCCCACCACCACCGGCGCCACGCGCCGCACGTGCGGGCTGCGCAGCAGGGCGAGGGCGTCCTCGAGGGTGAGCTCGCGCGGCGTCATGCCCACGAACAGCCCCGGGGTCGCGCCCGCCGTCTCGCTGCGCCCCGGGAGCACGATCAGCAGGTTGGTGCCGAGGGCGGCGAACTCGCGCACGACGTAGCGCCGCGCCCCCTCGCCGAGCGCGCTGAGCATGAGCACGGCGCCGGCGCCGATCGCCACCGCGAGCATGGTGAGGGCGGTGCGCGCGGGGTGCGCGGCGAGGCTGCGCGCGGCGAAGGCGAGGGTCTCGCCCGCCCTCACGCCTGCGTCCCCTCGAGGATGCGCCCGTCGCGCATGTGCAGGCGCCGCCGCGCGCGCTCGCCGAGCTCGGGGTCGTGCGTCACCACCACGAGCGTCATGCCGCGCTCGCGGTGCAGGCGCTCGAGCAGCTCGACCACCTCGCGGCCCGAGGCGCGATCGAGGTTGCCCGTGGGCTCGTCGGCGAGGATCAGGCGCGGGCGCATGACGGTGGCGCGGGCGATGGCCACGCGCTGGCGCTGCCCGCCCGAGAGCTGGTCGGGGCGGTGGCGGGCGCGCTCGGCGAGGCCGACGGCGGCGAGCGCCGCCTCCGCCCGCGGGCGCCGCTCCGCCGGGGGGAGGCCCGCGATCTGCATGGGCAGCTCGACGTTCTCGAGCGCGCTCAGGCGCGGCACCAGGTGGAAGAACTGGAAGACGAAGCCGATGGTCTCGCGCCGCAGGCGCGCCTGCTCCGCCTCGTCCAGGCCGGTGACGTCGCGCCCGTCGAGCAGGTAGCGGCCGGCGGTGGGGCGGTCGAGCAGGCCGAGGATGTGCAGCAGCGTGCTCTTGCCCGAGCCCGAGGGCCCCATCACCGAGACGTACTCCCCCGCGGCGATCTCGAGGTCGACGCCGGCGAGCGCGCGCACGAGCTGGCCGCCGACCCGGTAGACCCGCTCGATGCCCTCGAGGCGGATCATCCTCCGTTGCCGCCGCCCTCGGGCACGGCGCGCACGCCCGGCCGCACGCCCTCGCGGTCGAGCGAGACCACCACGCGCTCGCCGGCGCGCAGCCCCGAGCGCACCTCGGTCCAGCGCCAGTTGCCGATCCCCGTGCGCACCGGACGCGCCTCGAGGCGGCCGCTCGCCTCGTCGTAGACCAGCACGCGCGGGCCCTCCTGCAGGGCCTCGGTCGGCACACGCAGGACATTCGCGCGCCTCTCGAGCACGATCTCGAGGTCGGCGCTGTAGCCCGGAAGCAGCGCCACGCCGGGATCGCCGACGAAGTCGGCCTCCACGTCCACGGTGCGCGCCTGCTTCTCGAGCTCGCGCACGTATGCGGCCACGCGCCGCACGCGGCCCGCGAAGGTGCGGCCGCGGTAGGCGTCGAGCGTGATGCGCGCCTCCATCCCGGGGCGCACCCCGGCGGCGTCCACCTCGTCGATGGGCGCGCTCACATAGACGCACGAGGGGTCGATGAGGTCCACCGCAGGCGGTGTCGCCACGCCCAGCGGCGAGGGCGTGATGTACTCGCCGACCTCGCCGTTGACCTCGGCCACGACGCCGGCGAAGGGCGCGATGAGGCGCGTGCGCGCGAGATCCGCCTCGGCCACGGCGAGCTCGGCGCGCGCCACCGCGACGCCCGCCTCCGCGGCCCTGCAGCCCGCCTCGCGCGCCTCCGCCTCGCCCACAGCGCGGTCGCGCGCCTCCTCGGAGGCGAGCCCGCGGCGGTGCAGGCGCACGAGGCGCTCGGCCTCACGCCGGGCGACGCGGGCGGCGGTGCAGGCCTCCTCCGCCCGTGCGCGCGCGGCACGGGCGCGCGCGGCGGCGAGCTCACGGCGGGCCGCAAGGTCGCGGTTCCACAGCTCGAGCAGCAGGGCGCCGCGCTCCACGCGGTCGCCCTCGCGGGCGAGCAGGCGCGCGATCTGGCCGCCGACCGAGGGCGAGAGCCGTGCCCGCCGGCAGGCCCTGACGCTTCCGGCGCGCGTGTTGGCGGCGGTGGCCTCGACGAGGCCGCGGCCGACCGTGGCGAGGCGCACGGGCACCGGCTCGGGCGTGCCCGCGCGCCAGACCGCGACCGCGACGGCGGCGCCCGCCACCACCAGGGCGAGCAGGGCGCGTGCGCGTCGCATGCCGGCGGGAGGGGAGGGTCAGGCGAACATGGCGGCGACGGTGATGCCCGCCGCCGTGAGGCCGAAGCCCGCGAACAGGCGCTGGCGCTCGCGCAGCAGGTGCCAGGTGGAGGCCAGCATCCCCGGCACGACCACGAACACGCCGAGGGCGATGCCCGTCATCGTGAGCCCGTCGCCGCGCGTGAGGTGCTCGACGTACCAGTGGCCATCGGGACGCTCGCCGCCGGCCTCTTCCCAGACCTCGTCCACGCTGCGCCCCTCCCAGATCGCCGACAGCACCAGCTCCGGCTCCAGGTAGTTGAGCTCGGTGACGAAGGCGAGGATGGAGCCGAGCACCGTGACGAAGGAGCCGAGGATGGTGCCCCAGTAGACGATGTCGCCATAGAGGACGGCGGCCTTGGCTACCGTGGGCCGCTCGAGCGCGTGCTCGAGCGTCTCCTCGACGTGCTCGATCTCGTGCTCGAGGAGCTCCCCGGCGTGCTCGATCTTCTGCTCGAGCTTCTTCTCGATGTCGCGCATCGTCATGGCCGGTCCTCCCCTCACACGAGCGGCACGTCGAAGCCGAGGAGCGTCTCGGCGCCGCGCACCACGAGCTTGATGCTGGTCAGGAACAGCAGCACGATGAGGATCTGGCGCACGAAGCCCGCCCGGATACGGGCGAGGATGTGGGCGCCGAGGATGCCGCCCACGACCTGGCCCAGCATCCACGGCGCGGCGAAGAGCGCGATCAGCGCGCCCTTGGTGATGTAGGGCCAGATGGCGGCGGCGTTGCCGATGGCGAGCAGCACGCCGCTCGAGGCCGCCGCGACCTTGAGCGGGACGTCCATCACCAGGTTCAGCACGGGCACCACCGCCCAGCCCCCGCCGAGCCCGAAGAAGCCGCCCACGAAGCCGACGGCGAGGAAGAGCAGGCCGCCGGGCAGCACCCGGTTGGCATGATAGGTCACGGGCCTGGCGAGGGACTCCTCCCAGTAGGTGCTGCGCATGCCGAGCCGGCGGCTGAGGCCGTCGAGCTTGCGCGGCACCGGGTACTCGGTCTTGGAGCCGCCCACGACGAACATGACCGCAATGAAGATGAGCAGCGCGCCCAGCATGAGGCGCACGATGGCGTCGCCGGTCGCGCCCATGGCGTCGGCCATGACGATGGCGGCCTTCGCGCCCAGGATGGCGCCGACGATGATCGGCACCGCACAGTAGAAGACCAGCCGCACGTCGGCCAGCCCCTTGCGCATGAAGGGCCCGGAGGAGACCAGCCCGCTGAACATGGCGACCACCAGCCCGGTGGAGCGGATCAGGAGCGTGTCCACGTTGGTGAAGCCGAGCATCACGGGCGTGAACAGCACTCCGCCGCCGACGCCGCCGAGGACGGCGACCACGGCGATGAGCGTGCTGAACAGGAAGGAGGCGGCCAGGATCAGCCACATCTCGTCGGCCGTGAGCACGTGCGTGTGGTCCACGGCCGAGAACATGGCCATCGCCGCGTAGGCCACGGCGATGGCCGCCACGAGGAAGGTCAGCTCGGGTACGCGTCGCGCCAGCTCCCACATGCGTCTTCGTCCCCCTGTGCGCCGGCGGCGCGTGGGCCGCCGTGCCAGGGCCGGATTATAGGGGGGCCGGCGCGCGGCCGCACACCGGGCGCGGTCAGGCGCTCTGCCAGGCGAAGATGCAGTCGAGGTGGGCGCGGATGGCGATCAGCCCGTCGAGGCCGTCGTCGATCATCACCGCGAGCGGCGCGCGCCCGCCGAAGCGGCGGTTGGCGCGCTGCAGCCACACCACGGTCATGGCGGGATCGCGCGGGAAGGTGGTGCGCAACGCCTCGGCGATGCCCACCAGGTGCTCGACGCGCTCCATCAGGTCGAGGTTGTCCGTGGGGAAGGGCGTGCCCTGCCGATAGCGCCGCAGCACCTGCTTCGGGGTGTCGGGCGGGAAGCCGAGCACGGCGAGCTGGTCCTCGTCGCGCAGCCCCCACACGTCGAGCATGTGCATGACGGCGCGCGTCAGCTCCGCCTGGTCGGTCAGGGTCATCTCGTGCATCTTCGGGGTGCTCACGGCCCTCTCCTCCGCGCGTGCCGCGACGCGGACCTGACGCGGGTCAGATTTCCATGGCTCCACCTTAGCAGAACCGGCCCCGCCGCACCACGCCGCGGCGCTGGCGCCGCCGGCGCGCGCCCCGCATCCTATGGCCCATGCGCGCGGCAGGAGACGCCGAAACCAGACGCTCGGTGTGGGCATGGGCGCTCTACGACTGGGGCAACTCGGCCTTCGCCACGGCGGTGGTGGCGAGCCTCTTCCCCGTCCTGCTCAAGGGCTGGTGGGGCGGCGGGCTGCCGGCCACCCGCACCACCTTCCTGCTCGGGCTCGTGAGCGCCGCGGTGGCGCTCGCCGTCGCGGTGCTCGCGCCGCTGCTCGGCGCGGTGTCCGACGGGCTCGGCCTGCGCCGCTTCTTTCTCGGCGCCTTCGCCGCCCTCGGTGCGGCGGCGACCGCCGCCCTCGCGCTGCCGGCCGCCGGAGAATGGCGCGCCGCGCTGGCGCTCTACGGCATCGCCGCCCTCGGCTTCGGGGCGGCCAACGTGTTCTACGACGCGCTGCTGACCGCGGTGGCGCGCCCGCGCGACTACGAGCGTGTCTCCGCCCTCGGCTACGCGCTCGGCTACCTCGGCGGGGGGCTCTTCTTCGCGCTCGCGACCGGCGCTATCCTCGCCCACGGCCGCCTGGGCCTCGGCTCGGCGGAGACCGCGGCGCGCTGGGCGCTCGTGGCGACGGCGCTGTGGTGGGCCGCCTTCACCGTACCCGTGCTGCGCGCGGTGCGCGAGGGACGTCCGCGCGCGCGGCCCGGCGTGGCGGGCGCGATCGCCGGGGGCTGGGCGCGGCTGCGCGGCACCTTCCGTGAGGTGCGTCGCCTGCGGCCGGTGGCCTGGTTCCTGCTCGCCTACTGGCTGTACATCGACGGCGTCAACACCGTCTTCCGCATGGCGGCCGACTACGGCGCCGCCCTCGGGCTCGCCCCGCGCCACCTGCTGCTCGCGCTGCTGCTGACGCAGTTCGTCTCCTTCCCGGCGGCGCTCGCCTTCGGCCGCATCGGCGCGCGCTGGGGTCCGCGCGCCGGCATCCGGCTCGGGCTCGCCGTCTACGCGGCCGTGACGCTGGGTGCCTGGTTCGTCGCCGAGGCGTGGCACTTCTACGCGCTCGCGGTGGCGATCGGGCTGGTGCAGGGCGGGGTGCAGGCGCTCAGCCGCGCCTGGTACGCGCGGCTCGTGCCGGCCGCGTGCGCAGCAGAGTTCTTCGGCTTCTACAACGTGGTGGGGCGCTTCGCGGCGATACTCGGGCCGCTCGCCGTCGGCGTGACGGCGGAGCTCACCGGCAGCCACCGCGCGGCGCTGCTGGTGCTGCTCGCCTTCTTCGGCGGCGGCGCGCTGCTGCTCGCGCGCGTGCCGCCCGCGGCCGGCGGCCTCAGGCGCTGAGGCGCCGCGGTGCGTCGCGCAGCAGGTCGCGCAGGGCGCGGACCACCTCGAGGTCGATGCGGTCGAAACGCACCGCCACACCCTCGTCGGTGTGGTAGACGGCGTGCCCGCGCACCGTGCAGTGCGCCTCCTGCGGCTGGCGCCCCGGGCCGGTGCGGCACGGGAAGCGCAGCAGCACCTCGCGGTAGCGCGGCAGCTCGCGGTCGTCGGTCAGCAGGAAGGCGCCACCGAAGCTGAGGTCGCGTGTGCGCGCGCGCAGCAGGCGGCGCGTGGGCTGCCTGCCGCAGCAGTAGACCTCGACCTCGACCTCGACGGGGCGCCGCTCGCTCCAGCGTCGGTCCATGGTTCTTCTCCTCCGGCGCGACGGGACGCTCGCGCGTCCTCGCCCAACTATAGACCACGCGGCGCCGAGGGGGTGCCGGAGGCCGGGCGCTTCCTGACGGGCGGCACGCGGCGCACGGACCACCGGCTCACGGCCCAGGCCAGAAGCTCGGCGGGTGGCGCGCCGCGCAGCGCCGCCGGCACCGGGTGCCCCAGGAAGGTGAGGGCACGCTCGAGCGCTGCGCCCGGCCGGCGCAGGTCGACGGGGGCGGCGCCGGTCTGCTTGCTGAGCTTGCTGCCGTCGGGCGCGGTGGCCACCGGCAGGTGGAGGTAGCGCGGTGCCGGCAGGCCGAGAAGGCGCTGCAGGTGCAGGTGGCACCAGGTGGCCTCCAGCAGGTCGGCGCCGCGCACCACGTCGGTCACGCCCTGCTCGGCGTCGTCCACCACCACGGCCAGGTGATAGGCCGTCAGGCCATCGCGGCGGCGGACGACGAAGTCGCCGACACTCTCGGCGAGGCGCGCGCCGTGGCGGCCCTGCAGGCGGTCTTCGAAGGAGACCGCCGCGCCGTCCACCCGCACGCGCACGGCGTGCGGGCCGTCGTCCACGGTCCCGGCGCGGCAGGTGCCGGGATAGACCGGGCCGAGGGGGCCGTGGCGGCGCGCCCTGCGGGCCACCCGCGCGCGCGAGCACGCGCACCGGTAGGCGTGGCCCGCGCGCTCGAGCGAGGCCAGCGCCTCGCGGTAGCGCTCGGCGCGCGCGCTCTGGTAGAGCACGGGCCCGTCCCAGTGCAGCCCGAGGGTCTCGAGGGCGGCGAGGATCGCGGCGGCCGCCCCCGGCACCTCGCGCGGCGGATCGAGGTCCTCGATGCGCACCAGCCACTCGCCGCCGTGGGCGCGCGCGTCGAGCCAGCTCCCGAGGGCGGCGACCAGCGAGCCGAAATGGAGCGGGCCCGTCGGCGAGGGTGCGAAGCGGCCGCGGTAGGCGGGGGCGCGGGTGCCGGCCGCCGAGGGGGGCGCCGCGGTCCCCTGGCGCGCCATGGCCGGCCGATCAGAGGCCCATCTGGCGCTCGCGCACCTCGTCGAGGGTCTTGCAGTCGATGCAAAGGGTGGCGGTGGGCCGCGCCTCGAGCCTGCGGATGCCGATCTCCACGCCGCAGGACTCGCAGTAGCCGTACTCGCCGTCCTCGATGCGCTTGAGCGCCTCGTCGATCTTGCGGATCAGCTTGCGCTCGCGGTCGCGCGTGCGCAGCTCGAGGCTGAACTCCTCCTCCTGGGTGGCGCGGTCGTTGGGATCGGGGAAGTTGCCCGCCTCGTCCTGCATGTGGTGGACGGTGCGGTCGACCTCCTCCATGAGCTCGCGCTTCCAGGCCAGCAGGATCTGGCGGAAGTGCTCGAGCTGCCGCTCGTTCATGTACTCCTCGCCCTTGCGCGGCTGGTAGGGCTTGAAGCCGCGGATCGGGCCCACCTCCAGCCCCGCGCCGGCGGCCGCTGAGGTCCTGGGCTTCGCGGAAGCGGCGGCCTTGCGCTGCGGCGCCGCCTTCTTCGCTGTCCGGCTCGCCGCCTTTGTGGTCGCCTTCTTCGTCGCGGCCTTTCTGGCCGTCTTCGCCGCGGCGGGCTTCTTCGCAGTCTGGCTGGCCGTCTTCTTCGCGGCCGCCTTCTTCGTCGCCGCCTTCTTGGCAGCCGTCTTCTTGGTCGCCGCCTTCTTCCCGCTCTTGGCGGCGGTGGTGGTGCCCGTCTTGCGCTTGGTGGCAGGCATGTCCTCGCACTCCGGGGCCCCGCGGGCCCGCCGAACAAATCGGGGTTCTATACCAGAAGGGGGGTGGGGCCGCAAGCGAGGGCGCTGCGCTATGCTTGGCCGCCATGGCGCCTGCGGCGCTCATCTTCGACGTCGACGGCACCCTCGCCGAGACCGAGCACGAGGGGCACCGTCCCGCCTTCAACGAGGCCTTCCGCGAGGCGGGCCTCGACTGGCGCTGGGACGAGGACCTCTACGGCGAGCTGCTGGCCGTGACGGGCGGCAAGGAGCGCATCCGCCGCTACATCGAGCGCCATCGCCCGGGCTTCCGCCCTCCCGCGGGGGTCTCCCTCGACGAGCTCGTCGCGCGGCTGCACCGCGCCAAGAACGCGGCCTTCGCGCGGCGCGTGCGCGAAGGCGCGCTGGGGCTGCGGCCCGGCGTGGCGCGCCTGCTGCGCGAGGCGCGCGCGGCCGGCGTGCCGCTCGCGATCGCCACCACCACCTCGCCCGAGAACGTCGAGGCGCTGCTGCGGCACACGCTGGGCGCGGACGCCCCGGGCTGGTTCGACGTGGTGGTCGCGGGCGACATGGTCTCGGCCAAGAAGCCCTCGCCCGAGGTCTACGAGCGCGCGGTGCAGGCCCTCGGCGTGGACCCCGGCCGCTGCGTGGCCTTCGAGGACTCGGCGCACGGCGTGGCCGCGGCGCGCGGCGCCGGCGTGCCGGTGGTGGTGACCCCGAGCCACTACACGCGGGGGGAGGACTTCGACGGCGCCATCCTCGTGGTCGAGCACCTGGGCGAGCCCGGCAGTCCGGCGCGCGTGCTCGACGGCACCGCGGCGGCCCGTGTCGGGCCGCGCTGTGTGGTGGATCTCGCGCTGCTCGCGGGGCTGGTGGCGGGCACGGGCGCGTCGGCCGGCGGGGCGGCGCGGTGAGCGGAGGCTGCCCGCGCCCGCCGGCGCCGCGCGTGGCGGGCATCGAGCCCTTCCGTGTCATGGCGCTCTTGGCGCGCGCCCGCGCGCTCGAGGCCGCCGGGCGCGATGTCGTGCACATGGAGATCGGCGAGCCCGACTTCCCGCCGCCCGCGCCGGTGGTGCGCGCGGCGCAGGCGGCGCTCGCCGCCGGGGAGACACATTACACGCCGGCCGGCGGCCTGCCGGCGCTGCGCGAGGCCATCGCGCGCTGGTACCGCGAGCGCTTCCGTGTGGCCGTGCCGGCGGAGCGCATCCTGGTGACGCCCGGCGCCTCCGGCGCGCTGCACCTGGTGCTCGCCGCGCTCGCCGGCCCCGGGGACCGTGTCCTGCTGCCTGCGCCCGGCTATCCCTGCAACCGCCACCTGGTGCGCCTGGTGGAGGGCGAGGCGGTCGCGCTCCCGGCCGAGGGCCCGCAAGGCGGGCCCCGCCCGCAGGACGTGCGCGCCGCGGGCCCGGCGGCCGCGGTGCTCGCCGCCACTCCCGCCAACCCGACGGGTGCCGTGCTCGGGCGCGACGTGCTCGCGGCGCTCGCCGACGCCGCCCGCGAGACGGGCGCCTGCCTCGTGTGCGACGAGATCTACCAGGGGCTGGTCTACGAGGGCGAGGCCTGCACGGTGCTCGAGGTCGCGCCCGGCGCCTTCGTGGTCAACAGCTTCTCGAAGTACTTCGGCATGACGGGCTGGCGCCTCGGGTGGGTGGTGGCGCCGGAGGGATGGGTCGGGCCGCTCGAGCGCCTGGCCCAGAACCTCTACCTTGCGCCGCCGACGCTTTCGCAGCACGCCGCGCTCGCGGCCTTCGAGGACCAGAGCCTCGCCGAGCTCGAGCGCCGGCGCGAGGCCTTCCGCGCGCGCCGCGACTTCCTCGCCCCGGCCCTGGAGTCGCTCGGCCTGCGGCTCGTGGCGCCGCCGGCGGGCGCGTTCTACCTCTACGCGGACTGCAGCGCCTTCACCGGCGACGCGGAGAGCTTCGCCGTGCGCCTGCTCGAGGAGGCGGGCGTGGCGGTCACGCCGGGCGCCGACTTCGGGGGAGCCGAGGCCGCGGTGCGGCTGCGCTTCGCCTACACGACCTCCATCGAGCGCCTGCGCGAGGGCGTCGCGCGCCTGCGCGCATTCCTGCGCCGCGCCTGACCGAGGGGCCCGGCGGCGACCGCGGCTTTTGCCCGTCCGGGTCAGCTTCTGACGCGCCGGGTCAGGCGCGTGAGCTGGTCCGCACACGTTCCGTGACGCAGCGCACTGTTTTCCAAGGACCTGCTCGGCCCGGCACGGCGCTTGCACGGGGCTGACGGAGGGTCTGGGAACCGGGTGTCGACGCGATGGGCACGTGCAGGTGCGCCCCCGGCGGGCGAAGCCGGGGCCTGACGCTGATCGAGCTGCTCGTCACGCTCGCCGTGCTGGTGATCCTGCTCACGGTGGCGGTGCCGGGCATGCGCAACTTCATCAAGAACAACCGCCTCACGGCGGCCGCCAACGGGCTCGCCACGACCATGGCGCTCGCGCGCAGCGAGGCGGTGCGCCGGGGACGCCCCGTCACGGTGTGCGCCAGCGCGGGCGGCACCGCCTGCGACGGCGCCGCGTGGGCCGACGGCTGGATCGTGTTCGTGGACCAGGGCACGCCCGGAACGGTCGACGGCAGCGACGAGATCGTCCGCGTCTTCGGCGATGCCGGCGACGGCGTGACCATCGACCTCGGGGGGATGAGCTACGTGCGGTTCCTGGCCACGGGGGAGCTCGACACCTGAGGACGCTCACGGAACGGCGGACGGCGGGGCGGAAGCACAAGCGGAGGTAGGGCGATGACGACGAAGAGCATGAAGGTCATGATCGGGGCCAGGCCGGGGAGCCGCGCGCGCACGGCGGTCGGCGGGGCGCTTGCCGCCTCGTTCCTGGCCGCCCTCCTGGCGGCCGCTCCCGTCCAGCCCGCGCTGGCCGGATCGTCCGGCGCGGCCGGCTC
>WGBS01000304.1 GCA_015494165.1 Gammaproteobacteria bacterium
GCCGAGCTCCAGGGGCGCGGCGAGGTGGTGGCCATGGTGGGCGACGGCATCAACGACGCCCCCGCGCTCGCGCAGGCCGACGTCGGCTTCGCCATCGGCTCCGGCACCGACGTCGCCATCGAGAGCGCGGACGTCACGCTCATGCGCGGCTCCCTGCACGGGGTGGCCGACGCGATCGAGATCTCGCGCGCCACGCTTCGCAACATCAAGCAGAACCTGTTCGGCGCCTTCGTCTACAACACGCTCGGCATCCCCGTCGCCGCCGGCGTGCTCTATCCCTTCACGGGCATGCTGCTCAACCCCATCATCGCCGGCGCCGCCATGGCCATGTCCTCGGTGACGGTGGTGAGCAACGCCAACCGCCTGCGCTTCTTCCGGCCGTCCGCGGAGGGACGCGCATGAGCCCCGCCGATCTCGCCGTCAACCTCGCGGGCGTCGCGCTCATCGCCTTCATCGTCTGGTGGTTTTGGCTCTCGCACGGGCGCACCGAGCGCGCCGGCACGGGCCCCGTCGAGATCGTGGCCGACGAGGGCGTCTACACGCCCTCGCGCATCGAGGTGCCCGCGGGCAGGCCCGTCGTGCTGCGCTTCCTGCGCAAGGACCCGAGCCCGTGCGCCGAGAAGGTGCTGATCGACCGCATCGGCGTGGCAGTGGAGCTCCCGGTGGGCGAGCCGAAGGACGTGGTCGTCACCCTGCCGGAGCCCGGCGAGTACGAGTTCACCTGCGACATGCGCATGTACCGCGGCGTCCTCGTCGCGCGGTGACATTACAGGCAACTCTGATCAATCCGCTACGCGGATTGATCAGCACTAAGGCGCTTCGCGCCCATTTTGATTTCTTCCTGTATCGTCATGCACTTCCATGTGCATGGACCGTCCCGCGGCCATCCCTGGCCGCGGGGAAGCCCTGAAAAATCGAGATTTTTCAGGGCTTCCTGCAGCCTTCGGGCGTCAGGCGTCGGGTGTCAGGCGTCAGGCGTTTCTGATGTCTGACGGCTGGGATCTGACTCCCGGGTCAGAGATAACGGCCGCCGGCGGCGACGGCCGCCACGAGGAGCCCCAGCGCCAGGTTGAGGCCCACGAGGCGCCGGATCTGCGCGAGCGCCCGGCCGCCCGCCGGCCAGTCCTGCGTCGCCACCGCCTCCCGCAGGCGGCGGTAGGGGGCGAAGTAGACGTGCAGGAAGATGAGGATCATGAGCGTGCCGACCGCGTTCATGACGTGCACGCGCACGGGCGTGGACGCCAGCCCCCCGAAGTAGCCGAGGATCAGGGTCCAGCCGCTCGCCGGCAGCACGATCACCGCCGCCCACACCCAGGGGAAGAAGCGCGCGAAGGTGCGCGACCACAGCGGCAGGCGCAGCGGCGGCTCGAGCAGCGAGGCCGCCACGGGCCTGAGCGCCATGTAGGCGAAGAACATCCCGCCCACCCAGATCACGGCGGCGAGCACGTGCAGCGCGACCAGCGGTGCCATCATGGTTTCCGCTCCTTTCCTTTTTCGCCGGCGGCCCCGCGCGCGCGCCGCAGCCATCCGTCCACCTGGGCCACCAGCTCGTCCTCGAAGCCGTCGAAGAAGTGGTCGGCACCCTCGATGCGCACCTGCCGCGAGCCCTCGGCGCCGGCCGCGGCGAGCGCCGCCAGGCGCCGGCGCGCATCGGCCACCACGCCCGGCAGGTCGAGCCCCCCGTAGAGGTCCAGCACCGGCACGCGCACCTTGCGCAGCGCCTCGAGCGTCCCCGCTTTCGCGCCACCCGGGCGCGAGGGGAGCCCCACGGCGACGAAGGCGAAGACGCCGGCGTCCGGGCGCCGCGCCAGGAAGCGCACCCCCATCGCCGCCCCCAGGCTGTGGCCGGCCAGGGCCACGGGCGTGTGCCCGCGCCCGCGCAGCCACCGCACGGCGGCGGCGATGCGCGGTGCGGCCGCATCGAGCAGCGGGGCGTAGTCCTCGGGCCGCGCCTCGTTCGGGAGCACCGGGAGCTGGACGGACAGCGTGGCCCAGCCGCGCTCGGGCAGGCGCGCACGCAGCGGGTGCACGACCTCGGGCCAGTCCGGGTGCGCGCCCATGCCGTGCAGCACCACCACGCCGCCGCCGTGCGCTGGCTGCGCGGGCGCGGGCACACGCCGGTGGCGCTGGCCGGCCACAGCCTCGGGGCGGCCATGGGCGTGCGCTTCCTGGCGCGGCGCGCGGACGCGGGCGTCTTCGCCTTCGTCGCCGTGGGGCTCCCCTCGCGC
>WGBS01000305.1 GCA_015494165.1 Gammaproteobacteria bacterium
CCATCGCCTCGACGTGGAAGCGCAGGTAGCGCCAGCGGCCGATGCGCATGCGGATGGCGAGGCACACCCAGGGGGCGTCGATGGCCGCCTCCTGCGCGCGCGCGACCGCCTCGGCGAGCGGCGTCTCGCACAGCCCCTTGCCCAGGGGGTCGCTCTCGCAGAAGCGCCGGAACTCGTCCCACAGGTCCGAGCGCAGCAGGAAGGGGCGCCCGAGGGCGATGTAGCGGCGCAGCAGCAGGTAGAAGCCCTCGCGGTGGGCCGCGAGGGCCTCGGCGAGGCTGTCTCCGGCCCCGCCGCCGGGGCTCACGATGCGGGTGACGGCGCTCACGTGGCGGCCTGCTCGCGGATGTCGCCCACGCTCTCGTCGAGCTCGTCGTTGGGCACGCGCACCTCGCCGAAGAAGTCGTAGTAGTCGATGCCCTCGAGGATACCCCAGGCGTGGTGGCCGCGGGCGAAATAGACCCGCGGGCGCCCGCGCAGGCGGGCGATCTCGGGGCTGTGGTTGCCCACCACCACGCCGAGGCTCTCGCCGGAGAGCATCTCGGCGTCGTTGCCGGAGTCGCCGGCGACGAGGAAGCGGTCCGGCGGGATGCCCCAGCGCATGCCGACGTAGCGGATGGCGAGCCCCTTGGAGGCGCGGATGGGCAGCAGGTCGAGGAAGGCGCTGTGCGAGAGGATCACGTTGGCGTGCAGGTCGCGCTTGCGCAGGTGGCGCTGGATCTCGCGCACCGAGGGCGCCCGCTCCGCGTCCCAGAAGTAGCTGATCTTGTGCGGGCGCTGCTCCTCGCGCGGCTGGGGCTTGAGGCCCGGGAGCTCGCGCATCGCCGCGCGCAGCGCCTCGGGCTGCCAGCGGTAGTCGATGTGCCGCGCCCAGGCCTGGTCCTCGAGCAGGCCGGCGTGGGCGTAGTGGATCTCGCTGCCCACGGCGGTGATGAAGAGGTCCGGGGTCGGCACCCCCCACTCCTTGAGCACGCGCACGGCGCTCTCGAGGCGCCGGCCCGTGGCGACCCCGAAGCCCACGCGCCCGCCCTGGGCGCGCAGGCGCTCGAGGAAGGCCGCGAGCGCCTCGCGGTCGCCGAGCAGGGTGTTGTCGATGTCGCACACCACCATGCGGTCGACGGTGGGCAGGCGGCTGCGCGCGGGCGCGAAGCGCCGCGCGCGGTGGCGGCGGCCGACGATGCGGTGCACGGCGCGCAGGTAGCGCCGCACGTGCGCCTGCCAGCTGTAGTGGCGGTGCACGCCGCGCACGCCGGCGCGCGACCAGCGCTGCCAGCGCGCGCGGTCCGAGATCGCCTCGAGGATGGCCTCGCCCATGGCGTCGGCGTCCAGCGGGTCGACGAGGACGCCGTTGCGGCAGGCGGCGACGATGTCGCGCGGGCCGCCGTCCTCGGTCGCCACCACGGGCAGGCCCGAGGCGGCGGCCTCGATCAGCGTCAGGCCGAAGGGCTCGGTGAGCGCCGGGTTGACGAAGACCCCGCGCGTGCGCGCGGCGAGGCGGTAGAGGTCGGGCACGTCGCTCGCCTCGTGGCGCTTGGGGTAGGCGGCCTGCCCGTAGAGGTCGTAGCGGTCGACGAGGAGCAGGAGCTGGGTCAGCACCTCGCGCGGGCCGCGCTCCATGGTCTGGATGTCCTCGCGGTTGCCGGCCACGACCACGAGGTTGGCGCGCGCGCGCAGGGCGTGGTTCTCGGCGAAGGCGCGCACCAGGGTCGGGATGTTCTTGCGCTCGTCCGGCCGCGAGAGCGCGAGCACCATGGGCCTGCGCGGGTCGCGCAGGAAGCGCGCGAGCTCGGCGGCGATGGGCGGCGGCGGCTCGCCGCGCTGCGGCGGGCGGAAGCGCGAGAGGTCCACGCCCGGCGGGATCACCTCCATGCGCCGGGGATGATAGTTGTCGTAGAGGGCGTACTGCTCCTCGACCTCCTGGCGGGTGCTGGCGATGACGAGCGCGGCGCTGTCGAGGGCGCGCTCCTCGGCCTCGATGCGCAGGCTGATGTTGTACTGCTGCTCGATGGCCTGCTCCTTGACCCCCTTCTCGAGCAGGCGCTGGCGCTTGACGCGCCCGAGGGAGTGCCCGGTGTGGATCAGCGGCACGCCGAGCAGCGCCGCAAGCCGCGCGCCCGCGTAGCCGGCGTCGGCGTAGTGGCTGTGGACCACGTCCGGCACGCGCCCCACGCGCCGGAAGTGCTTGAGCGCCTCGTCCACGAAGGCGTCGAGGTAGGGCCACAGCACCTCCTTGCGCAGGTAGCGGCGCGGGCCGAAGGGCAGGCGCACGATCCAGGCGCGCGGGGCGATCTCCTCCAGCGGCTCGGCGTAGTCCGGGTCGACCTTGGGGTCGATCACCTGGCGCGTGAGAACGTCCACGCGGCCGACGTCCGGGTGCTCGGCGAGGGCGCGCGCGAGCTCGAGCACATACTTGATCTGGCCGCCGGTGTCGGCGTCGCGGCCGAGCTCCAGATTGTGGCCGCGCATGAGGCCGTGCACGCTGAGGAGCGCGATGTAGAGGGGGTCGCCGTGCGACGCCGTGCTGGCGCTCATGCGCCCGCCTCCTCCCAGCGCCGCAGCCAGCGCGCGTAGAGGCCGCGGTCGCGCACGACGGCGCCGCGCACGCGGCAGATGTCGGCGGCGAAGGCCACGGCGCGCGCCAGCACCGTCTCCCAGCCCCAGCCGCGCAGCAGCCCGAGGATGGCCACTGCCGCGAAGGCGTCGCCCGCGCCGACCGTGTCGGCCACGTCGCGCAGGGGCTCGGGCGCGGCCTCGGTCAGGCCGCCTGCGTGCGCCACCGCGGCGCCGCGCGCGCCGCGCGTGAGGATCACGGCCTCGAGCCCGTGGCGCGCGCGCAGGCGCTCGGCGTCGGCGGCCGCGCGCCCGCCCTCGAGGGCGGCGAGCTCGTCGTCGTTGAGCTTGGCCCAGCGGGCGTCGTCGAGCAGGCCGCGCACGGTCTCCTCGCGCCACCACGGCGGGCGCAGGTTCACGTCCACGAAGGCCGGCGCGCCGAGGCCGCGCAGCGCCGCGAGCGCCGCGGCCGAGTCGGGCGCGCGCGCGGCGAGGGTGCCGTGGTAGAGGAGGGCGGGGTCGGCGGCCCGCGCCGCCGCCAGCGCCGCGTCCCCATCCACGTGGTCCCAGGCGACGTCGGCGACGATGTCGAAGCTCGGCTGGCCGTCGGCCCCAAGGCGCACCCGCACCGTGCCCGTCGCGTGCGC
>WGBS01000306.1 GCA_015494165.1 Gammaproteobacteria bacterium
CTCGCGCCCCCGGTCCTGGTTGTGGGCTGAGCAGCCGCCGTGCTAGGCTGCTGACGAGATCGGACGCCCACCGCCGGCCGCCCGCCGGAGGCCATCCCGGAGAGCACGGACAGAGACGAGTCCCGCATGACCGCTCCCGTCGCCACGCGGCCGGGCAGCAGCGATCCATCCCGTGGGGCACCACGCGTGCTGGTCGTCGACGACGACCGGCTGGTGCTCGCCACCGTGGCCGAGGGCCTGCGCGAGGCCGGCTACGCGGTCGAGACCGCCGAGTCGGCGCCGGAGGCACGGGAGCGGGTCGGAGCCGCCCGGCCCGACATCGCCCTGCTCGACGTGCGCATGCCGGGCGAGACCGGCATCGAGCTCGCGCGCTGGCTGCGCGCGCGCGACATCCCCTTCCTGTTCCTCACCGCCTACGGCGACGCCTCCATCGTGCGCGAGGCGGTCGAGGAGGGCGCGCTCGGCTACCTGATCAAGCCGGTGGACGTGCCGCAGCTCGTGGCGGCGATCGAGGCGGCGCTCCAGCGCGCCGAGGACATCCGCCGCCTGCGCGAGACCGAGGCGCAGCTCCAGCGCGCGCTCTCGGGCAGCCGCTACACCAGCATGGCCGTGGGGCTCATCATGGAGCGCCATCGCCTCACGGAGAAGGAGGCCTTCGAGCGCCTGCGCCGCTTCGCGCGCTCGCAGCGGCGCAGGATCGAGGACGTCGCCGAGGAGCTGGTGCGCAGCGAGGAGCTCGTCAACCTCGTCAAGTAGCGCCGAAATTGACACCACTCAGCTTTCGCCCATACTGAGATCCGGCCGCGGCCCCGCCCGCCGGCCGAAGGGGAGCGACGCATTGCAACAGCCGGGAAGATAACGACGAGAGCCTGAGATCCGCGGCGGGCCGCCGCCCGGCACCAGCGGCGGCCCGCCGCGCACCCGCCCAGACCCCGCACCGACCCTCTCACCGGCCCCGACCCCGCCGGCAGCGTGCACCGGGCTTGTGCACCCGGGGGAGAGCCGTGCCGCACGAGCGACCGCTGGCGGAGTCGCTGGAGTCCGTCACCCGGATCCTGGAGCTCGATCCCGAGGAGGCCGCGCGCCGCCTCGCCTACGTCGGCATCGGCGAGGAGGAGGCGCGCCTGCTGCGCGCGCTGCGCCAGCCGCTCGCGCGCGCGCGGGGGCGGGTGCTGGACGCCTTTTACCGCCACCTGCTCTCCTTCGAGGAGACCGCGGCGCTGCTCCGGGATCCGCGCCTCGTCATCCGCCTCAAGAACAAGCAGCGCGACTACTTCGACGGGCTGTTCTCGGGCGACTACGGCTGGCAGCACGTCACCAACCGCCTGCGCGTGGGGCTGGTCCACCACCGCGTGGGGCTGCGGCCGGACCTCTACGTCGGCGCCTACGCCGTCTACCTCGCCGAGCTCCTGCCGGAGCTGGAGCGTGCGGCGGGCGGCGACACCGCCCGTGCCCTGGCCGCCGCGGCCGCGCTGGTCAAGGTGGTGCTGCTCGACGTCGCGCTCGTGCTCGAGGCCTATTTCGCCGCCGACCGCGCCGCCGTCGCCGCCCTCCACGAGCTCTACGAGAGCATGGTCTGCCACCTGCCCGCGGCGCTCGTGGTGCTCGACCGCGAGCTGCGCGTGCTCTCGGCCAACCGCCGCACCGAGGACCTCCTCGGGCGCCCGCACGAGGCGGCGCGCGGGCAACGCCTGACGGACCTGCTCGGCGACGACGCCCTCGCCGACCGCTGCCGCGAGGTGCTGGTCACGGGCGAGGCGCAGGGCGCGGTGCCCTTCGAGCGCGGCGGACGGCGCTGGCTGCTCACCCTCGTGCCCATGCAGCAGGCGGAGTCGGACGACGCCGTGGCCGGGCGCGCGCGCCTGCTGCTCATGGCCGAGGAGGCGGGCGAGCGCGAGCGCCTGGCCGCGGCGCGCGAGGCCGCCGACACCCGCGCCCGAGCCGTGATGGAGAGCGTGGGCGAGGGCATCGTCATCATCGACGAGCGCGGCACCATCGAGGAGTTCAACCCGGCGGCGGAGGCCCTGTTCGGCTACGACGCCGCCGAGTTGCTCGGCCGTAACGTCAAGGTGCTCATGCCCGAGCCCTGGCGCGGCGAGCACGACCGCTACATCGCCGAGTACCTGCGCACGGGCCGGCGCCGCTGCCTGGGCGTCGGCTTCCGCGAGGTGGAGGGGCTGCGCAAGGGCGGCGAGCGCTTCCCCATGGAGCTCTCCATCAGCGAGATGCGCATCGGCGGGCGGCGCCACTTCATCGGCGTCGTGCGCGACCTCACGGCCCGCAAGGCCGCCGAGGCCGAGCGCGAGCGCCTGGCGCAGGCGCTCGAGCAGGCCGCCGACTCCATCTTCATCACCGACGCCGACGGCGTGATCGAGTACGCCAACCCGGCCTTCGAGGCCGTCACGGGCTACGGCCGCCACGAGGTCGTGGGCGCAAAGCCCAGCATGCTCAAGTCCGGCATGCACGGGCGCGAGTTCTACGAGCGCCTGTGGCGGACGCTCCTTGCCGGCGAGCCCTTCCGCGAGGTCTTCATCAACCGCCGCCGCGACGGCTCGCTCTTCTACGAGGAGAAGACCATCACGCCCATCAAGGACGCCGCGGGCCGCATCACGCACTTCGTCTCCACCGGGCGCGACATCACCGAGCGCATCCGCGCCGAGGAGCGCCTGCGCTATCTCGCCCACCACGACGTGCTCACCGGCCTGCCCAACCGGGCGCTCTTCCTCGACCGCCTCGAGCAGGCCATGGCGCGCGCGCGCCGCCACGACCGCACAGTGGCGGTGATGTTCATGGACCTCGACCGCTTCAAGGTCATCAACGACAGCCTGGGGCACGCGGTGGGCGATGCGCTGCTGCGCGAGCTCGCCGGGCGGCTGCGCGCCGCCGTGCGCGACGGCGACACCGTGGCGCGCCTCGGCGGCGACGAGTTCGCCGTGCTGCTCGAGGACATGGCGCGCCCCGAGGACGCCTCGCGCGTGGCGCGCAAGCTGCTCGAGGCGCTGGGCGAGCCCTTCACGGCCGAGGGCCGCGAGTTCTATCTCACCGCGAGCATCGGCGTGAGCCTCTTCCCGGCCGACGGCGACGACGCCCACGCGCTCCTCAAGAACGCCGACGCCGCCATGTACCGCGCCAAGGAGCGCGGGCGAAACAGCTACGGCTTCTACTCGGCCGAGCTCGGGCGGCGCTCGGCGCGGCGCCTGGAGCTCGAGACGCACCTGCGGCGGGCGCTGGAGCGCGGCGAGCTGGAGCTGCACTACCAGCCGCAGCTCTGCCTGCGCAGCGGCGGGGTGACGGGCGTCGAGGCCCTGCTGCGCTGGCGCCACCCGCAGCTCGGGCAGGTCTCGCCGGCGGAGTTCGTGCCGGTGCTGGAGGACACGGGCCTCATCGTGCCCGTGGGCCACTGGGTGCTCGAGCGCGCGTGCGCGCAGCTCCGCGCCTGGCGCGAGCAGGGGGTGGACGGCTTCGCCGTCTCCGTCAACCTCTCGGCGCATCAGCTCCACCGCCCTCGCATCGCCGAGGAGATCCTCGGGGTGCTGGACCGAACAGGCATCGACACATGCAGCGGGTGCCTCGAGCTCGAGCTGACGGAGAGCCTCCTCATGCACGAGGTCGAGGAGACCATCGCCAAGCTCGAGCGCCTGCGCGAGGCGGGCGTGCGCATCGCGGTCGACGACTTCGGCACCGGCTACTCCTCGCTCGCCTACCTCAAGCGCTTTCCCATCCACGTCCTCAAGATCGACCGCTCCTTCGTGCGCGACCTGCCGGACGACCCGGACGACCGGGTGATTGCCCGCTCCATCCTCTCCCTCGGCCACAACCTCGGCCTCGACGTGGTGGCCGAGGGCGTCGAGACCCGCGCCCAGCTCGAGTTCCTGCGCGCCGAGGGCTGCGGCGCCGCCCAGGGCTATCTCTTCAGCCCGCCGGTCCCCGCCGCCGAGCTCCCGGACGTGGTCCGCCGGCTCGGGCCGGATCGGGGCTGAGCCCGGACCGCCGCCGCGCCGCTCGGGGCCGGCACCCGGGCGCCTAAAGTCCGGGCGCGCGTCGCCGATACCGGGCGCGAGGGCCGCAGGTCCGCGGCCCGGATGTCTCCGAGCCCCCGAGGCATCGGCGTATGCACAGGCGAACGGCAGCGACGCGACCCCACGGGCGGCCCCCGGCACCCGCGCCGGCGGGGCCCGCGTGCGCAATCGGCCCGGCCGGCCTCGGGGCAGGGATCCCCTGGCATCCCGACCTCCGGAGGGCGGCCGATGGATTGGCGTTACCTTGCCCTGAGCCCTGAGCGCTAC
>WGBS01000307.1 GCA_015494165.1 Gammaproteobacteria bacterium
CCCCCATCCCGCCCTGGACGATGGGCAGCAGGGTCCGTCCCCGGATGCGCAGGGGCGGCAGGTCGTGGTGCAAGCGGGCCTCCTCCGGCAGGCTGGGAACCCAGCCTAGCCGCGGCGCGGGGCGGCGGGCTTGACCTGGATCAAGGCCGCGATGAACGCCCGACGGGGGCGGAGTGGGCTTGCGGGCCCGCCGCACGGCCACCACATTGCACGGCAGCGGCGCCGCTTCCGCGGCGCGGGGGAGAGCGACCATGGAGGCGAGCTGGAGCGAGGGCGCGCGCGCGGGGGCCCGGCCCACCGACGACTACGCGCGCCAGCCCCCCGAGCAGACCCTGGGCGAGCTAGGCACCGACCTCGAGCGCGGCCTCGACCCGCAGGAGGCGGCGGCGCGCCTCGCCCGCTTCGGGCCCAACGAGCTGGAGGCGAAGGAGGAGCCGCTCTGGCACCGCATCTTCCGCCGCTTCTGGGGCCCCATCCCGTGGATGATCGAGGTCGCGGCCGTCCTCTCGGCGCTGGTGCGCAAGTGGGAGGACTTCGTCATCATCCTGATCATGCTCGGCGTGAATGCCGGGCTCGACTTCCTCCAGGAGCACCGCGCCCTCAACGCCCTGCGCGCGCTGCGCAGCCGCATGGCGCAGACGGTGCTCGTGCTGCGCGGCGGACGCTTCCTGCGCGTGCCCGCGCGCGAGCTGGTGCCGGGCGACGTGGTCAAGCTGCGTATCGGCGACATCGTGCCCGCCGACTGCCAGCTCGCCGCCGGCGACTACCTGCTGCTGGATCAGTCCATGCTCACCGGCGAGTCGCTGCCGGTGTCGAAGAAGCGCGGCGAGGTCGTCTACGCCAACACCGTCGTCAAGCAGGGCGAGATGCTGGCCGTCGTCGTCAACACCGGGGCGGCGACGCGCTTCCAGTCCGTGGTCTCGCTCGTGGCCGAGGCGGGGCTGCACGAGCGCAGCCACTTCCAGCGCATGGTGATCCAGATCGGCAACTTCCTGATCCTGGTGACCCTCGCCCTCGTCTCGGTGGTGGTGCTGGTGGCGCTCTTCCGCCACGAGGCACCGCTCGAGATCCTGCGCTTCGCGCTCGTGCTGACCGTCGCCTCCATCCCCGTCGCCCTGCCGGCGGTGCTGTCGGTGACGATGGCGGTCGGCGCCACGAGCCTGGCGCGCCGCCAGGCCATCGTCTCGCGGCTGGTGGCCATCGAGGAGCTCGCCGGCGTCGACGTCTTCTGCTCGGACAAGACGGGGACGCTGACCAAGAACCGGATGCACGTCGCCGAGCCCGTGGTGCTCGACGGCCACGACGAGCGCGAGCTGTTCCTGGTGGCCGCGCTCGCCTCGCGCGTGGAGAACCAGGACCCGATCGAGCTCGCCATCTTCCACTACATCGACGAGCGCCTGCCGGACCTCGACTGGCAGGCCTGGCGCCAGCGCTCCTTCACGCCCTTCGACCCGGTGCGCAAGCGCACCGAGGCCGAGGTCGAGGGCCCGGATGGCCGCTTCGTCGCCGTCAAAGGGGCGCCGCAGGTGCTCATGGAGCTCGCCGAGCTCGACGAGGGACGCGCCCGCGACCTCGGCGAGATGCTGGACCTGCTCGCCTCCAAGGGCTACCGCACGATCGCGGTGGGGCGCCGGCGCGGCGAGGGCGCGCTCGAGCTCATCGGCCTCATTCCGCTCTTCGATCCCCCGCGCGAGGACTCGCGTGCGGTGATCGAGGAGATGCGCGGCTACGGCGTGCGCGTGAAGATGGTCACGGGCGACAACGCCGCCATCGCGCGCGAGATCGGCCGCCTGCTCGGCCTGCCGCCGAGGGTGGTGCGCGCGCGCCAGCTCACGGGCTCCGGCAGCCAGGAGATCCTCGCCCTGGTCGAGGCCCTGACCGCCGCCATCTACCGCAAGCTCAAGGGGGAGGTCCCGCGCGCCGAGGCGCGGCGCTTCGCCGCCGAGGTGATGGAGCTCGTGCGCGAGAGCTACGACACCTCCGTCCTCGACCGCGAGTTCATCCACACCCACGAGTCGGCGATCATCGAGATGATCGAGGACGTGGACATCTTCGCGGAGGTGGTGCCCGAGGACAAGTACCGCATCGTCGACGCGCTGCAGAAGGGCGGGCACATCGTCGGCATGACGGGCGACGGGGTCAACGACGCCCCGGCGCTGCGCAAGGCCGACTGCGGCATCGCCGTCGCCGGCGCCACGGACGCGGCACGCGCCGCGGCCGACATCATCCTGCTCGCGCCGGGGCTCGGCGTCATCAACGAGGCCATGAAGCAGGCGCGCATCACCTTCGAGCGCATGCGGAGCTATGCCACCTTCCGCATCGCAGAGACCATCCGCATCGTCTTCTTCGTGGCGCTGTCCATCCTCGTCTTCGACTTCTACCCCATCACGGCGCTGATGATCGTGCTGCTCGCGCTGCTCAACGACATCCCCATCCTCGCCATCGCCTACGACCGCACGCGCATCGCGCGCGAGCCGGTGCGCTGGAACATGCCCGAGCTGCTGACGGTCTCCACCCTGCTCGGCCTGACGGGCGTCATGAGCTCCTTCCTGCTGTTCTATCTGCTTGAGGGACGGGGGCTGAGCGAGGAGTTCATCCGCACGGTGCTGTTCCTGAAGCTGATCGTCGCCGGCCACTCCACGCTCTACGTCACGCGCGTAGAGGGCTGGTTCTGGCAGCGGCCGTGGCCCTCGCCCATCCTGTTCTGGGCGACCTTCGGCACCGAGATCGCCGGCACCGTGATCGCCGCGGAGGGCTGGCTGGTGACCCCGATCGGGTGGAAGGCGGCACTGCTGGTGTGGGCCTATGCCCTGACCTGGTTCCTGATCAACGACACGGTCAAGGTCGTGGCCTACCGCATGCTGCGCCAGCAGCGCGCCGCCGCGGCGCATCCTGCGCCCTGAGCGTCCGCTGGGGGCTCAGGCGCCACGCACCGCGAGCGCCGGGACGTGTGCGCGCAGCGCCTCGAGCAGCCCGGGGTCGTCGAGAGGGTCGGGGCGGGCAGGCGGCCCGGCGCCGGGCGGCTGGCGGTGGCGCTGCAGGATCCAGCGGCGCACGCCGCGGGCGGCGAGCTCGCGCGCGAGCGCGAGCAGCGCGCCGCGGTCGAGCAGGTCCGGATCGACCGTGGTGCGCAGCTCCCAGCGGGCGGCACGCTCGAGCACCAGGCCCAGGCTCTGCGCCAGCCGCCTGCCCGATCCGGGCACGCCGGTGAGGTCGTCGTAGCGCGCGAGCGGCGCCTTCACGTCGAGCGCCACCCAGTCGAGCCGCGGCAGCAGCGCGGCGAGGCGCCGCGGGTAGGGTCCCGCCGTGTGCAGGCCCGTGCGGAAGCCGAGGCCGCGGACCTCGTCGAGGGCGGCGGCGAGCGCCGGCTGCACGGTGGGCTCGCCGCCGCTGAAGACCACGCCGTCCAGCAACCCGCGGCGGCGCTCGAGGAGGCGGCGCACCTCGGCCCAGGGGACCATGCGCGCCCCGCGCGCGGGCAGCAGATGCGGGTTGTGGCAGTAGGGGCAGCGCCAGGGGCAGCCCTGGCAGAAGACCACGGCCGCGAGCGCCCCGGGCCAGTCGACGGTGGTGAGGGGCACGAGGCCCCCCACCCTCAGGGCGCTCACGCCGCGCGCGGCTCGGCCGGGAGCCGATCCTCGCGGAAGTGCAGCCGCTCGGCGTGCTCGGCCTGCTTGCCGGGATTGAAGGCCGAGACCGGCCGGTGGTAACCCATCACCCGAGTCCATACCTCGCAGCGCTGGCGCTCGGACTCGTGCAGGATCACGTCGCCGATCTTGACGTCGCTCATGCCGTGTCCTCCTTCCTTCGTCGTGGTCCGGATGTCGTTCAGCCCGCCGCGGCGCGCTTGCGCGCGGCGAGCTCCTCGTCGCAGCGCGGGCAGAACTCGTGCTCGCCCGCGAGATAGCCGTGGCGCGGGCAGATCGAGAAGGTGGGCGTCACCGTGAGGTAGGGGATGCGGAAGCGCTCCAGCGCCCGGCGCACCAGGCGCCTGCAGGCCTCGGCACTGGAGATACGCTCGCTCATGTACAGATGCAGCACGGTGCCGCCGGTGTAGCGCCGCTGCAGCTCCTCCTGCCGCTCCAGGGCCTCGAAGGGATCGTCGGTGAAGCCGACCGGAAGCTGCGTGGAGTTGGTGTAGTAGGGCCGCTCGGGCGTGCCCGCCTGGAGGATGTCCGGGAAGCGGCGCCGGTCCTCCCTGGCGAAGCGGTAGGTGGTGCCCTCGGCCGGCGTGGCCTCCAGGTTGTAGAGGTTGCCCGTCTCCTCCTGGAAGCGCGCGATGCGCGCGCGGATGTGGTCGAGCAGCCGGCAGGCGAAGGCGTGGCCCCATTCGGTGGTGATGTCGTGGGCGTCGCCGGTGAAGTTGCGGATCATCTCGTTGACGCCGTTCACCCCGATGGTGGAGAAGTGGTTGCGCAGGGTGCCGAGGTAGCGGCGCGTGTACGGGAAGAGCCCCTCGTCCAGCAGCTCCTGCACGACCCTGCGCTTGATCTCGAGGCTGTCGCGCGCGAGCGCCAGCAGCTCGTCGAGACGCCGGTAGAGGGCCGCCTCGTCGCCGCGGTGGAGGTAGCCGAGACGCGCGCAGTTGACCGTGACCACGCCGATGGAGCCGGTCTGCTCGGCCGAGCCGAAGAGCCCGTTGCCGCGCTTGAGCAGCTCGCGCAGGTCGAGCTGCAGGCGGCAGCACATGGAGCGCACCATCCCCGGCTCCAGGTCCGAGCTGACGAAGTTCTGGAAGTAGGGCAGGCCGTACTTGGCCGTCATCTCGAACAGCAGGGTGGTGTTGGGCGCCTCCCAGGGGAAGTCGCGCGTGATGTTGTAGGTGGGTATGGGGAAGGTGAAGACCCGCCCCCGCGCGTCCCCCTCGGTCATGACCTCGATGAAGGCGCGGTTGATGAGGTCCATCTCCGCCTGGAGCTCGCCGTAGGTGAAGGGCATCTCCCGGCCGGCGATGACCGGCACCTGCTCGCGGAGGTCCTCGGGGCAGACCCAGTCGAAGGTGAGGTTGGTGAAGGGGGTCTGGCTGCCCCAGCGCGAGGGGACGTTGAGGTTGTAGACGAACTCCTGGATGCACTGGCGCACCTCGGCGTAGCCCAGGCCGTCCTTGCGCACGAAGGGCGCCAGGTAGGTGTCGAAGGAGCTGAAGGCCTGGGCGCCCGCCCATTCGTTCTGCAGGGTGCCGAGGAAGTTCACCATCTGCCCCAGGGCGCTCGACAGGTGGCGCGGGGGGGCGGACTCCACCTTGCCCGGCACGCCGTTGAAGCCCTCGTAGAGGAGCTGGCGCAGGGACCAGCCGGCGCAGTAGCCGGCCAGCATGTCGAGGTCGTGGATGTGGAGGTCGGCCTCGCGGTGGGCGCGCCCCACCGCCTCCGGGTAGACGTGGTCGAGCCAGTAGTTGGCGATCACCTTGCCGGAGACGTTGAGGATGAGGCCGCCGAGGGAGTAGCCCTGGTTGGCGTTGGCGCGCACGCGCCAGTCGCGGCGGCGCAGGTACTCCTCGACGGTCGCGGCCACGTCGACCACGGTGCGGCGGCCGGCGGGGGCGGGGCGGGTCGCGCTGCGCATGGTCGTCTCCTCCGGCTCAGTCCCAGCTGAGGGCGGCGCCCGTCTGGTACTCGATGACGCGGGTCTCGAAGAAGTTCTTCTCCTTGCGGATGTTGGCCTGCTCGTCGAGCCAGGGCAGGGCGCAGCGCGCGCCCGGGAAGGGCTCCTCCAGCCCCACGCGCCGGGCGCGGCGGTTGGCCACGTAGCGGAACTGCTCGATATGGTCCTCGGCGGAGTAGCCGAGGATGGGCTCGGGGCAGATGTAGCGCGCGTAGCCGGCCTCGGCCGCCTCGGCCTCCTCCCACATCTCGCGCACCGCGCGCGGGTCGGGGCGGATGCCCTCCTCCTCCATGATGGTGCGCACCACGCGCAGGCCGAAGGCGCAGTGCATGACCTCGTCGCGCATGATGTACTGGAGCTGCTCGCCCGTGCCGCGCATCAGGCCGCGGCGCTGCAGGGCGAAGATGGGGCTGAAGCCGTTGTAGAACCAGCAGCCCTCGAAGACCGCGGCGAAGAAGAGGTAGGAGAGCAGGAAGGTGTGGAGCTCGTCGCGGTCGGAGAGGTCGATGTCGGCGCGCAGCACGGCCTTGAGGCGGCGGTTGGTGATGGCCACCTTGCGGTGGATCTCGGGCACCACGCGGTAGCGGTTGTAGATCTCGCCCTGGTCGAGGCCGATGGTCTCGATGCAGTGCTGGTAGGTCCAGGTGTGCAGCGCCTCCTCGTAGACCTGACGCGCTTGGTAGATCTGCAGCTCCGGCGCCGTCATCTTCTCCATCACCGCCAGGCCGATGTTGCGCATGGCGAGCACGTCGGCCGTCGTCAGGTAGGCGAGCACGTTGGTGTAGAGGTGGCGCTCCTCGGCGGTGAGGCGGTGCTTGTAGTCGTGGACGTCCTGGAGCATGTTGATGTCCAGCGGCGTCCAGTGGTTCTTGTTGGCGTTCAGGAAGAAGCTCCACGCCCAGGGGTAGCGGAAGGGCGCGAGCTGGTTGATGTCGGCCTTGCCGTTGACGGCGCGCTTGTCCTCCACGCGCACGGGCTCGGCCGCCACGGGCATGGCCTCCTCGGCGGGGGCGGGCGCCGCGGCGGGCGGCGCCGCCCGCGGCCGCTCCGGCACGGCCGGCGCGGGCGGACGCGGCCCGAGTTCCGGCGCGGCCTCCGCCCCGGGGGCGGGCCCGCCGCGCGCGCCGCCGGTGAAGGGGGCCAGGGGATCGTCCCAGTTCAGCATCTCCACTCCTCCAGAAAAGGTTTTCGGTGAACGGTGAACGGTGAACGGACTGCCGCTGGTGACGCTATGCACCTCCATGTGCATGAACACTTCCACAGCCGTCCTTGGCCGCGGGCATGCTCTGAAAAATCGAATTGTTCAGAGCATCCATGCGTGCTTGCCTTTTCGTCTCTGTCAGCTGCCCACAGTTGACTGTCAACCGTTACTGGCACGCCTCGCACTCGCCGTCGAGGCCGCAGACGGCGCCCTCGTGCCCGCCCGCGCCGTTGCCGCCGCCGGCGGGCGCCTGCGCGTCGTCGCGCACGGCCACCTTCTCCACCGCGGTGGCGGCGCGGGTGCGCAGGTAGTAGGTGGTCTTGAGCCCGCGCACCCAGGCGAGCTTGTAGAGCGCATCGAGCTTGCGGCCGGAGGGCTCGGCGAGGTAGAGGTTCAGGCTCTGCGACTGGTCGATCCACTTCTGCCGGCGCGCCGCGGCCTCGACCAGCCAGCGCGGGTCGATCTCGAAGGCCGTGGCGTAGAGGCGCTTGAGGTCCTCCGGGACGCGGTCGATGGGCGCGAGCGAGCCGTCGTAGTACTTGAGGTCGTGCACCATGACCTCGTCCCACAGGCCGCGCGCCTTGAGCTCGCGCACCAGGTGCGGGTTGACCACGGTGAACTCGCCCGAGAGGTTGGACTTGACGTAGAGGTTCTGGAAGGTGGGCTCGATGCTGGGCGAGACCCCGCAGATGTTGGCGATGGTGGCCGTGGGCGCGATCGCCAGGCAGTTGGAGTTGCGCATGCCCTGCGCGCGCACCTTCTCCCGCAGCGCCTCCCAGTCCATCGTGGACGAGCGGTCCACCTCCAGGAAGCCGCCGCGCTCGCCCTCGAGCAGCCCGATGGAGTCGATGGGCAGGACGCCCTCGCTCCAGAGCGAGCCCTCGTAGCTCGGATAGCGCCCGCGCTCGAGGGCGAGGTCCGAGGAGGCCTCGATGGCGTAGTAGCTCACCGCCTCCATGGTGCGGTCGGCGATCTCCACCGCCTCCTCGGAGGCGTAGGGCACACCGAGACGGTGCAGCACGTCCTGGAAGCCCATGATGCCGAGGCCCACGGGCCGGTGGCGCAGGTTGGCGCGGCGCGCCTGCGGCACGGTGTAGTAGTTGATGTCGATGACGTTGTCGAGCATGCGCATGGCGGTGCGCACGGTGCGCCGCAGCTTCTCGTGGTCCAGGCCGTCGGGGCCGAGGTGGTTGGCGAGGTTGACCGAGCCTAGGTTGCAGACGGCGATCTCCTCGTCCGAGGTGTTGAGCGTGATCTCGGTGCACAGGTTGGAGGAGTGGACCACGCCGGCGTGCCGCTGGGGCGAGCGCACGTTGCAGGGGTCCTTGAAGGTGATCCACGGGTGCCCGGTCTCGAAGAGCATGGTGAGCATGCGCCGCCACAGCTCCACGGCGCGCACGCGCCGGTGCACGCGCAGCTCCCCGCGCAGCGCCCGCTCCTCGTAGCGTAGGTAGGCCTCCTCGAAGTCGCGCCCGTAGCGCTCGTGCAGGTCCGGCGCCTCGTCCGGCGAGAAGAGGCTCCACTCGCCGTCCTCGGCCACGCGCTTCATGAACAGGTCCGGCACCCAGGCGGCGGTGTTCATGTCGTGGGTGCGGCGGCGCTCGTCGCCGGTGTTCTTGCGCAGCTCGAGGAAGTCCTCGAAGTCGATGTGCCAGACCTCGAGATAGGCGCACACGGCGCCCTTGCGCCGTCCGCCCTGGTTGACGGCCACCGCCGTGTCGTTGGCGACCTTGAGGAAGGGGATCACGCCCTGGCTGGTGCCGTTGGTGCCCTTGATGTGGGCGCCCATGCCCCGCACCCGCGTCCAGTCGTTGCCGAGGCCGCCGGCGAACTTCGACAGCAGGGCGTTGTGGCGGATGGCGGTGAAGATGCCGTCGAGGTCGTCGGGCACGGTGGTGAGGTAGCAGCTCGAGAGCTGCGGGCGCGTGGTCCCCGAGTTGAACAGCGTGGGCGTGGAGCTCATGAAGTCGAAGCGCGACAGCAGCTCGTAGAACTCCGCCGCGCGCGCCTCGCGGTCGACCTCGTTCAGCGCGAGCCCCATGGCCACCCGCATGAAGAAGACCTGCGGCAGCTCGAAGCGCGTGCCCTCCCAGCGCTGGAAGTAGCGGTCGTAGAGGGTCTGGAGGCCGAGGTAGCGGAAGGCGAGGTCGCGCTCGGGCCGCAGCGCGCGGCCGAGGGCCTCCAGGTCGAACTCGGCGAGCCGCGGGTCGAGCAGCTCGAGCTCGATGCCGCGGCGCACGAAGGCGGCGAGCGCCTCGGGATAGAGGCGCGCCATGTCCTCGCCGCCCGCGGGGGGCTCGAGGCCGAGGAAGGCGCAGGCCTCGCGGCGCAGGCGCGCGAGCAGCAGCCGCGCGGCGACCAGGTCGTGGTCGGGGTCGCGCTCGATCAGCCCGCGCGCGGCGAGCAGCAGGGCCTGGTCGAGCTCGTCCTCGCCGATGCCGTCGTAGAGCCCCTTCATCGCCTCCTCGGCGATGCGCCCGGGGTCGGCGCCCTCGAGCCCGCGGCACGGCTCCTCGAGGCGGGCGAGGAGGGTCTCGCGGTCGAGCGGCGCGCGGCTGCCGTCGGCGCGCACCCAGCTCAGGCCGGGCGCGGCGGCCGCCGCCTCCTGCGCCTCGGCGCCCTGACGGGCGGCGCGCTCGCGCGCGCGCGCCTCGCGGTAGAGCACGTAGGCGCGCGCCACCTTGTGGTGGCCGGCCCGCATGAGGGCGAGCTCCACCTGGTCCTGGATGTCCTCGATGTGGAAGGTTCCGCCGCCGGGCTGACGCCGCGTCAGGGCCTCGACCACCTGGCGGGTGAGGGCCTCGACGGTCTCGTGGATGCGGCGGCTGGCCGCCGCGGTGCCGCCCTCCACCGCCAGGAAGGCCTTGGTCATGGCCACCTGGATCTTGGTCGGGTCGAAGCCCGTGAGCTTCCCGTTGCGTCGGATGACGCGGTAGGCCGTGCGCGGCGTGTGCGCGGGCGGCGCGTCGGCATGGACGGGCGGGACGGCGACGGTGGCTTCCGGCGCCCGGGTCTCGGTCTCCATCGGTGCGGCCCTCCTCCGGCGTCTGCGGTGCGTGCGAACTGGGCCCGCGACGGGGAGGGCGGAGG
>WGBS01000308.1 GCA_015494165.1 Gammaproteobacteria bacterium
GCCGAGGGTCGCGCCCCGGCGGGCCAGGTGCGCATCCGTGGTGACGCGGGGCTCGCGCGCGCGCTCGAGGCCGCCCTCAAGGGCGCCGCCATCGACTGGGAGGGGCTCGCTGCGCGCTGGATCGGCGACACACCCGCGCACCAGCTCGGGCGCGCGGCGCGCGCCGCCGCGGGCTGGGCGCGCGAGAGCGCCGACCGGCTCGCGCGCGACCTCGCCGAGTACCTCACCGAGGAGGCGCGCGACCTGCCCCCGCGCGCCGAGGTCGAGGACTTCCTCGACGCCGTCGACCGCCTGCGCGACGACCTCGAGCGCCTCGAGGCGCGCGTGCGGCGGCTGGAGGCGGCGCGCGCGGGCGGGAGCGGCACCTAGTGCTGCGCCCCGCGGACCTGCTGCGGCTCGCGCGCATCCAGTGGGTGCTCGTGCGCCACGGCATCGACGAGCTGCTCCTCGCCACGCCCTGGTTCCGCCCGCTGCGCTTCCTCGCCTTCCTCACGCCCGGGTGGTGGCTCGCGCGCGGGGTGCCGCGCGGCGTGCGCATCCGCCGCGCCCTCGAGGCCCTCGGGCCCATCTTCGTCAAGTTCGGCCAGGCGCTGTCTACGCGCCGCGACCTGCTGCCGGAGGACATCGCCGACGAGCTCGCCCTGCTCCAGGACCGCGTGCCGCCCTTCCCGGGCGCGCAGGCGCGGCGCATCGTCGAGCGCGCGCTCCGCCGGCCCGTGGCCGAGGCCTTCGCCGAGTTCGACGATGCGCCGCTCGCCTCGGCCTCCATCGCCCAGGTGCATCCGGCGCGCCTGCCGGACGGGCGCGAGGTGGTGGTCAAGGTGCTGCGGCCCGGGATCGAGCGCGTCATCCGCCGCGACGTGCGCCTGCTGTACCTGACGGCGCGCCTGCTGGCGCGCTACGTGCGCGAGGCGCGGCGCCTGCGGCCGGTGGAGGTGGTGGCCGAGTTCGAGCGCACCGTGAGCGACGAGCTCGACCTCATGCGCGAGGCCGCCAACTGCTCGCAGCTCCGGCGCAACTTCGAGGGCTCGCCGCTGCTCTACGTGCCGGAGGTGCACTGGCCCTACTGCCGGCGCGAGGTGATGGTGCTCGAGCGCATCCACGGCGTGCCCATCGGCGACGTCGAGGCGCTGCGCGCGCGCGGCGTCGACCTCCAGCGGCTGTCCGAGATGGGCGTGGAGATCTTCTTCACCCAGGTCTTCGTGCACAACTTCTTCCACGCCGACATGCACCCGGGAAACATCTTCGTGGACGCGACGGACCCCGCGCGCCCGCGCTACATGGCGGTCGACTTCGGCATCATGGGGGCGCTCGGCCCCGACGACCAGCGCTATCTCGCCGAGAACTTCTTCGCCTTCTTCCGCCGCGACTACCGCCGCGTGGCCGAGCTCCACGTCGAGTCGGGATGGGTGCCGCGGGGCACGCGCGTGGAGGAGTTCGAGATGGCCATCCGCGCCGTGTGCGAGCCCATCTTCGAGCGCCCGCTGAAGGAGATCTCCTTCGGCCGGCTGCTGCTCAGGCTCTTCCAGACCGCGCGCCGCTTCCACATGGAGGTGCAGCCGCAGCTCGTGCTGCTGCAGAAGACGCTGCTCGCCGTCGAGGGCCTGGGCCGCCAGCTCTACCCCGACCTCGACCTGTGGAAGACCGCCAAGCCCTTCTTCGAGCGCTGGATGCGCGAGCGCAGCGGGCTCGGGGCGGTGCGCGCGCAGGTGCGCAAGGAGCTGCCGCGCTGGAGCGAGACCGTGCCGGCGCTGCCGCGGCTCGCCCACGACGTGCTGGCGCGCGCCGCCGGCGGCGAGCTCGAGGTGCGCCTCGCAGACCACGCCCTCGACGGCATCCGGCGCGAGATCCGCGCCGCCAACCGCCGCACCGTGCGCGCGGTCACCGGCGCCGGGCTGCTCGTGGCCGCCCTGCTCGCCGCTCCGCTCGCCGCGCCCGCCTGGGGCGGGCTGCCGTGGCTGAGCTGGGGGCTGGGCGCGGCCGCGCTCGCCGCCCTCGCCGCCGCCTGGCGCCGCTGACGCCTGGGCGTACAATCCCAAGCGAACCATCCGCAGCTGCGCAGCGGGCAACAGCGCAGGAGCACCTCTCTGAAGGACGAAACCAAGCGGCTCCCCGACACGGCGGCGCAGGGCGCGCCCGCCGCGCCGGGCCCAGGTGGGGCGCGGGCGCGAGGCGGGGCGGCCCGCGGCCGACGCCTGCTCCGTCGCATCTTGGCCTTGAGGGCACAGGCCCCCACGGCCAGCGATGGCGAGATCCGCAAGCTCAGGCGCGCGGGTCGGCCGTGAAGGCCGTCAGGGCCCGAGCTGGCGGCGGAGCAGGATGGCGGCGACGAGGACGGCGAGCAGCGCCGTCCAGAAGGCGATGGAGACGGCGAGCGCCTGGCGGGCGCGGGCGCGCTCGACCCAGGTGCGCGGGCGCACGCCGCGCGCGACGAAGGTGGCGGTGGCCGAGAGGCTCACGCTCGCGACGTTGACGGCGAAGAGCAGGCCCGCGCCGGTGGCGGCCGCGGCCTGACCGGCGCCCAGCATCAGGCCCGCCGCGGCGAGCGGCGGCAGCAGCGCCACCGCGACCATCACGCCCACCAGCACGCTGGAAAGGCCCGTGGTGAGCGAGAGCACGGCCGCCGTCCCGGAGGCGAGCGCGAGCGCCACGTCGCCCAGGCCCACGCGGGTGCGTGCGAGGAGCTCCGCGGCCTCGAGGGGCTCCCGCCACAGCGCGCCCATGACGCCCGTCACTGCGAGCGTCAGGGCTGCGCCCGCGGCGATGGTGACGAGCGCGCGCCGCAGCAGCGCGCCGTCGCCGAGCGTTGCGGCAAGCGCCAGCGCCAGGTTCGGACCCAGGAGCGGGGCGATGACCATGGCGCCGACGACCACGGCGACGTTGTCCTCCGCCAGGCCGATGGCGGCGACCACGCTGGAGAGCAGCGTCAGGAGCAGGAAGCTGCCGTCGAGGCGCGCGCCGCGCTCGATGCGGGCGCGCAGCTCCTCGCGCGTGAGTCCGCCGCCGCGGCGCGGGGCCTCCTCCTTGGCGGGCGCCTCGGCGGGCGGCCACACCGCCTCCACCGGGAGCAGCACGATGCGCACGCCTTCGCGCCGCGCGCCGAGGGCGCCCTGGAGGGCGTCCATCACGGCCTGGCGCTTCTCGGGGCGCACGAGCAGGCGCACCGCCACGCGGTCGTCCTCGCCGGCGGGGCCGTGCCAGACCTCCAGCACCTCGTGATGCTCGGCGATGCCGAGGATGGTGTCGAGGTGGCCGGCGTCGGCCACCACCTCGAGCAGCCGCAGGCTCACGCGGCGTGCTGGCGGCCGGGCCGCGGGCGCTGGAGCGCCGCCTCCACCTCCTCGCGCTTCGCGCGTCCCTCGAGGAGCTCGATGAGCTCGAGGGCGAAGTCCATGGCGGTGCCGGGCCCGCGGCTGGTGACGACGCGCCCGTCGCGCACCACCGGCGCCTGCTCGTAACGCAGACCCGCGACCGCCACGCCGTCCAGCACCCCGGGATAGCTGGTCGCGCGACGTCCGTCGAGGAGCCCCGCGTGGGCCAGCACCTTGGGGGCGGCGCAGATCGCCGCGGTCCAGCGCCCCGCCTCGGCCATGCGCCGCAGCAGCTCGCGCACGCGCGGATCGGCGTCGAGCCGCTCGGTGCCGGGCCCGCCGCCCGGCAGCACCACCATGGCGTAGTCGGCGCCCATGGCCTCGTCGAGGGTGGTGTCCGGCACCAGCACCACGCCGCGCGAGCAGCGCACGGGGCCCGGCTCGAGAC
>WGBS01000309.1 GCA_015494165.1 Gammaproteobacteria bacterium
ACCGCCAGCAGCGCCCCGGCCGCGGCGCTGCTGGCGGTCGTGCTGGTCGCGCTCGGCGGCTGCGGCTGGCTGGGCGGGGTGGTGGACCGCTTCCGCGGCGGCAGGGAGATCGTCGAGCCGCCCAGCCCGCTGCCCGAGCTCGGCCCGGAGGCGCGCCGCGTCACGGAGCTGTGGCGGCGCGATGCGGGCGAGGGCACGGGCGGGCTGCTGCTGGGCATCGCCCCCCTCGTCGCCGGCGACACCGTCTACGTCGCCGACCGCAAGGGGCGCGTCCACGCCTTCGACGCCGCGAGCGGCGCCCCGCGCTGGGAGGCCGACATCAAGGCGCCCGTCTCGGGCGGACCCGGCGACGGAGGGGGCCTGATCCTCGTCGGCACGCCGGATGCCGAGGTCGTGGCGCTGGATGCGGCGAGCGGTGCCGTGCGCTGGCGCTCGACCGTCACGAGCGAGATCCTCGCCGCCCCGCGCGCGGGGGCGGAGGTGGTCGTGGTGCGCAGCGTGGACGGCCGGCTCGCCGCCCTCGACCTCGCCGACGGCAGGCGCCGCTGGGTCTACGCCCGGCGCGTGCCGCCGCTGAGCCTCCGGGGCACCAGCGCGCCCGTGGTCGACGGCGGGCGGGTCTATGCGGGCTTCGACGACGGGCGGCTCGCGGCCCTGCGGCTCGCGGACGGGCGCGTGCTGTGGGAACGGGCGGTGGCCGTGCCGCGCGGGCGCTCCGAGCTCGAGCGCATGGTGGACGTCGACGCCGACCCGGTCGTGGTCGACGGCGTGGTCTACGCCGTCGCCTACCAGGGCAACGCCGGCGCCTGGGACGCCGACGACGGCCGCCCCTACTGGCGGCGCAAGCTGTCCTCGTGGGCCGGCCTCGCCGTGGACGGCGGGCGCGTCTACCTCACGGACGACCAGAGCCGCGTGTGGGCGCTCGCGCGCCTGACGGGCGCCTCCCTGTGGCGCCAGGACGCGCTCGCGCGGCGCGCGCTCACGCGGCCCGCCGTGGCGGGCGGCCACGTGGTGGTCGGCGACTTCGAGGGCTGGCTCCACTGGCTCGACACCGACGACGGGCGCATCGTCGCCCGCGTGCGCGTCGACTCGAGCGGCATCGCCGCGCCCCTCGCCGTGCGCGACGGGGTGGTCTACGCCCTGGCGCGCGACGGCACCCTCGGCGCCTACCGCCTGGCCGAGTAGCGGAAGCTGCACTTGGCACGGCCCTGCGCGGGCGCGTATAGTCCAAAGAATGAGGGGCCGCGCAGGGAAGCTGCTGGCCAAGGCACGTCGCAATCCTTCAGGGCTCGCCTTCAGGGAGTTCGAGGCTTTGCTGCGCGCTTGCGGATGGGTCCTTGATCGGCAGGCGGGAAGCCATCGGCTGTGGCGCTCGCCGCGCGGAAGCCTGCTTCCGGTGCAGCCGAGGGGAAGCAAGGCCAAGGGCTACCAGGTGCGGCAATTCCTGCGGCTGCTGGATGAGGAATATGGCAAGGACCGATCCCTTTGACGGCCACGTGGTCGAGGTTTTCCTCGACGAGGAAGGCGATTGGATCGCCCGCTTCGAGGACCGCCCGGAGATCTCGGCCTTCGGGCGGACGCCCGCGGGCGCGCTCGAGTCGCTCGCCAAGGCGTGGCGGTTGGTCCGGGAGAGCCATTTGTCGCGCGGCGAGCGTCCGGCGCCTCCTGCGGCCGGAGGGGCTCCGCGCTTGCAGCTGCGGCTCGCCCGGGGGCTGTATCGGGCGCTGGCTCTCGAAGCCAGGCGGCGCGGCCTCAGCGTCCAGACGCTGGCGGCACGCAAGCTTGCCGCGGGCCTCGGCACCCGGCGTTCGGGGGAGGTGGCCACGGAGCGGCGGGACTGACGGCGCCCGCGGCAGTCGCCGTCCCTCTGGTAGCATGTGCCGGGGCCGGCGGCCGCGGCGCCGCCCGCGCCCGCGCGAGCATGGCACGTCTTCCCGTCATCGCCCTGGTGGGCCGGCCCAACGTCGGCAAGTCCACCCTGTTCAACCGGCTGACCCGCACGCGCGACGCGCTGGTGGCGGACCTGCCGGGGCTCACGCGCGACCGCATCTACGGGCGCGTGCGCCTCGGCCCGCGTCCGGCCATCGTGGTCGACACCGGAGGTCTCACGGGCGAGGACGAGGGGCTCGAGGGCGGGATGGCCCGCCAGGCCTGGCGCGCGGTGGAGGAGGCCGACGTGGTGGTCCTGCTCGTGGACGCCCGCGACGGCCTCACCGCCGGCGACGAGCTGATCGCGGGGCGCCTGCGGCGTGCGGGCAAGCCCGTGGTCGTCGCCGTCAACAAGGCCGAGCGCCTGAACCCGGCGGTCGCCGCGGCCGAGTTCCACGCGCTCGGCCTCGGCGAGCCGGTGGCGATCTCGGCCGCCCACGGCCAGGGCGTGGGCGTCCTGCTCGAGCGTGCCCTGTCGCGGGTGCCGTCCGCGGAGGAGGCGCAGCCGTCCGGGGAGCCGGAGCGCACGGAAGACGCCCGCCGCGTGCGGGTGGCCATTCTCGGGCGGCCCAACGTGGGGAAGTCCACGCTCGTCAACCGGCTGGTGGGCGAGGAGCGCGTGCTCGCCTCCGACGTGCCGGGCACCACGCGCGATGCCGTGCGCATCGACTTCGAGCGCGACGGCGAGGCCTTCACCCTCATCGACACCGCCGGCGTGCGCCGCCGCGCGCGCGTGAAGGAGGCGGTGGAGAAGTTCTCGGTCCTCAAGGCCCTGCAGGCGATGGAGCAGGCCCAGGTGGTCGTGCTCGTGCTCGACGCGCGCGAGGGCGTGACCGAGCAGGACGCGACGCTCCTCGGCCACGCGATCGAGGCCGGGCGCGGCGTCGTCGTGGCCGTCAACAAGTGGGACGGGCTGTCGCCCGAGCAGCGCGCGCGCGTGCGCGCCGAGGTGGAGCGGCGCCTCGCCTTCGCCGACTTCGCGCCCGTGTGCTACATCTCGGCCCTGCACGGCAGCGGGCTCGGCGAGCTGCTCGCCGCGGTGCGAAGGGTGGCCGACTCGGCGGCCCGGCGCCTGCCCACGCCGCGGCTGACGCGCGTGCTGCGCGAGGCCGTCTCCGCGCACCCGCCGCCGGCCGGGCGCGGGCGGCGGCGCATCAAGCTGCGCTACGCCCACCAGGGCGGGCAGAATCCGCCCGTGATCGTCATCCACGGCACCCAGGCCGAGCGCCTGCCCGCGGCCTACCGGCGCTATCTCGCCAAGCGCTTCCGAGAGGCCTTCGGGCTGGTGGGCACGCCCCTGCGCCTGGAGATGCGCTCGGGCGAAAACCCCTACGCCGGGCGCGCCGCCCGCCGCCGCTAGCGCAGCTCCACGAGCCGCTCCCCGCGCTCCAGCCCCTGCACCACGGCGTCGAGGGCGACCGCGACGCTCCGCAGGAGCTCCTGCCGGGTGGTGTTCCCGATGCGCACCCAGACCACCGGCGGCCCTTCCGGGCGGAGCACCGCGAGCTGGGCGAAGTCCTCGTCCTTTGTGAGGATGGCGGCCTCGTGGCGTTGCGCCCAGGCCCAGATCGCGGCGTCGGTCGCACGCTCGAGGCCCACGTCCACCACGTGGCGCGCCTCATGACCGTGGCCGGCCAGGAAGCGCGCCACGTGGTGGACGTGGGCCTCGAG
>WGBS01000310.1 GCA_015494165.1 Gammaproteobacteria bacterium
TTCCACAGTACGCTTTCATCGGGGTCTCCTCCTGTTGCTTGAGGCGCCTACGCGACCTCGTTTCACAGTCCCAGGAGGTTGACCCCTTTCCACATACACCGTCCAGCCCCAGCCCCCTCAGCTCCGGGGCCGCTTTATCCCATCTCCCACAGTCGGAAAGGTTTGTCCCGTCTCCCGCAACCCGTCTCCCGCAACCCGTCTCCCGCAGCCCGTCTCCGGCAACCCGTCTCCCGCAAGCTCCCGCGAAGCGGGCGCCGCGGGACGCCGCCCACACCTTCTTCGACGACGCCGGCGCGGCGGCGGTTACGCGGTCACGGTGGCGGGATTTGCCCCGGGCACAGAGGCTGCCGCACCCGCAGGCTCAGGATGCGAGCCGCAGCTCGGCCGCCCTCATCCGGACGGCCCGGAGCCTCCGTAGCCGGCCGCGGCGGCGCGGAGCCGCCCGGCGACCTCGCGGCGCAGCTCGCCCGGCCCGAGGACCTCGACGTCGGGGCCGTATTTGAGGATGTCCATGACGAGCTCGCGCGGGTCGCCGTAGGGAATGCGCAGCTCGTAGCTGCCGTCGTCGAGGAAGCGCCCCTCCTGGTCCGGGTGCCAGTGCTCGTCGGCGACCCAGCGGGCGCGCTCCGGCGTGAAGCGCAGCACGGCGACGTGGCGCGGGGGGCCGCCGAAGATGCCGTAGGAGTGCGCGAAGTAGCGGTCGAGCGCCGCGTCGGACAGGACCTTGGCCGGCGCATCGAGGACCCGTGCGGTGCGGATGCGGTCGAGGGCGAAGGTGCGCAGCGCCTCGTGCACTATCGCGACAACTGGTACCTGGACGCCTGGTGCCACCTGCGGCGAGACGGTGCGCTCGGTCGCCTCGTCGCTCGCCCGCCCGTGGTAGTCGATGCGCAGGCGCTTCCTGCGGGCGAGGGCATCGGCGACGGTGCGGAAGGCCTCCGGGCTCGGGGCGCGCCGGCCGATGGGCGCGAGCCGCACGCGCCCGGCGAGGGCCTCGTTCCCGCCGGGCAGGCGCTCGAGCAGCGCGCGGATGCGCCGGCGCAGCGGCGCGAGCTCCGGCTCGAGCAGGCCGGGCTCGACCTGCTCCAGCAGCCGCTCGGCGGCGAGCAGGGCGTGGAGCTCGTCGGCGCCGAACCACAGGCCCGGGAGCTGCCACGCGCCCTGACCCTCGCTCTCCTCGTAGCGGTAGCGCCGCAGCTCGCGGTTCCAGACGAGCGGTGCGCCGAGGTAGTCGCGCAGGTCCCGAATGGTGCGCACGGCCGTCGCCCGCGAGCACTCGAGGCGCTCCTTAATCTGCTCGAGGGTGACACCGTAGCGGCGGTTGGCGTCCAGCAGCGCGTGGAGGCGGTAGATCCGCTCGACGCGGTCCATCCGGCGGGCCTCCCGTTTCCATCCCCCTCGGCCGCGGCCCGGGCGCGCGGCCCTGCCGCGTATCCAACCACACGATCCGCCGGGGCGTCCACCGCGCCCGGGAGCGGGGCACGCGCGTGGGTGCGCGGCACGCGGCCACACAGGAGCCGTGGTCGAAGCGTCATTCGGGCCTCGGGGCAGGGGGCGGACAGGCGGGCGGAGCCCCGGGCACGCCCGTGCCGGGCCACCGGCGGGCGGCCATCTCGGCGCGCACCTCCTCGCCTGCCCCTTTCGATATTATTAACGCATCCCGTTATCGTTTGGGCCGGTGATCAGGAGCTTCCGCGACAAGGAGACTCGAAGGATCGCGGAAGGGAAGCGGTCCAGGAAGCTGCCCCAGAGCATTCGGCGACGCGCGAAGATGCGGCTGGACCGCGTCAATGCAGCGACAAGCCTCGAGGATCTGCGTCTGCCTCCGTCCCACCGCCTCGAGGCGCCGAGCGGCGGCCGGAAAGGCCAGCACAGCATTCGCATCAACGACCAATGGCGAATCTGCTTCGTGTGGCAGGATGGTCACGCATATGACGTCGAGATCGTGGACTGCCACTAAGGGCCGAGGTCATGAGCAAGCGTGCGACAGATCGCCTAGAGCCTGTTCATCCGGGTGAGCATCTCGCAGAGTACCTGGAGGAGCTGGGCATCAGCCAGTATCGCCTGGCGAAGGACATCGGCGTTCCGCCGAGGCGCATCAACGAGATCATCCACGGCAAACGGTCCATCACGGCGGACACCGCCCTGCGGCTGGGCCGCTACTTCGGCACGTCCGCGCAGTTCTGGATGAACCTCCAGTCCAGCTACGACCTTGAGGTGGCCCGGGAGAGGCTCGGCGACCGGATCGAGAAGGAGGTCAAGGTCGGAGCCGCCTGACGTAGGCGAATTCCGCTCGGGAGCGAGCCGCCCAGGCTCGGCCCTGCAGCGAGACTGCCTGCCCGGGCTTGCGGCACGTCCGGGACAAGGGGGCCGGCTACGGCGCGGCCGGCGGCACGGGCACCCGCCACGATCGATGAAGACGCTCCTGCTGCTCGCGCGCGTCCGGGACGAGGGGCATGCCTGGCGGATCGTCCTGCCCCTCGGCCTCACGCGTGCCGTGGCCGTTTCGGTGCTTGCCCTCTTTCTCGCCCTCTTCGCCGCCTTCGTCGCCGTCACCTCGCTCCCCCCGGCCACGGGCGGGCTGGGGCCGGCCGCGCTCGTCGCGCTGGGCGTGGCGCTCCACCTCGCCTGGCGCAGGTGGGAGACCGGGCTCCGGGCGAAGGCGATACCCGCCGGCCGTGACCTTGCGCTCGTGACGGCCGGCCCCGACGGGCTGGAGGCGGTGCTCGACGTGGGAGCCGGTGACCGCGCCGGCCGGGAGGCCTGGACCACCGAGCGCGTCCGGGTGCCATGGGCTGCGGTCGTGGAAATCCTGGCCGCAGACGCCTGGACCGTCCGCTTGCCCGGCGGAGGCACGATCCGCGAGCCGGGCCTGATCGGCCTCCGGCTGGACGGGGCCCGGATCCCCTGGCCGCCCATTCCGGCGGACGCGCTGGCGCGGGTGTTCCCGGGACCCGGCCCCGATGCGGCGGGACGCCCGCTCGCCCTCGCCTGCATTGAGGACCCGGAAGGCCGGCCCCTGGTCCTGCTGCCCTGCCCCGCCGTGGGCCCTGGCCGGCGCCGCGCCACGGGATGCGCCGGGATGCTCCCGCTCCTCGAGCGCTTCGTGCCCTCCGACCGCGTCGCGACGCACTCCCGAATCGTGCTCGACTACCCCAAGCGGGCGATCGTCGAGCAGTGAGCATGCGGGGGCTGCAAAGGCCCGCAGCCCGCACGCGGCGCAAGGACCGGGAACCGTCGGCCAGGCCTTCCCGCACCGGGACTGGCCGGACAGACGACCTTCCCCTTTGCAGAAGGCCAGAACGGGACACCGTTTGCGCCCGCGCTCGGCGCGGCGGACCACCGCGCTTGACATGACCATATTTGAGTCCAACGCTTTGGTCATGATCGAGGTCAGTGTCAACGAGGCCAAGGCCAGGCTGTCGGAATACCTGACCCGCGTCGAACGCGGGGAGACCGTGATCATCTGCCGACGCAACAAGCCGGTGGCGGAGCTGCGGCCCGTGACCGGGATGCCCGCACGCCCGCGCCCCATGGGCCTCGCCGCGGGAAGGGTCCGCATCCCGAAGGCCTTCTTCGAGCCTTTGGACGAGGACCTGCGCGAGCGTTTCGAAGGGAAGGGCGGTTGAGGCTGCTCCTCGACACCTGCCCTTCCTCTGGCTGATCGCCGATCCCAAAGGCTTCTCTCGGCGCGCGGGCCGCCGTCGCCTAGCCCCGGAATGAGTCCCACCTGAGCGGCTCCCGACGCACCATCCCGCGCAAACGCTCTGGTGAGAGCCTCGCACGCCGGCCTCGGGCCGGCTCCCGAGCGTCCCGAACGACGCCGCTGCGGGAGCCTCGTCCGCCGCCCGGCTCACGGTCGCGCTCAGCCGCCGGCCCGGACGGCGTGGATCCGTGCCCCGCACGCCAGGCACTGCCAGCGCTCGGGATCCTCCGGCATGGCGCAGCCGCCCAGCACCACCCGGCCCGCGTCCAGGTCCCGCCCGAGCCGCCTCGACCAGGCCGGATACCCGTAGAGCACCTCCGCCACCCGCGGCGAGCCGCAGGCCGGGCACCGCCTCGGCCGCCGCCTCGCCTCGTACCTCCGCGTCTCCACGGCAACAGCCCTCCATCTCCACGCCCGCCGCCGAGCATCCCACACCTGCCGGCTCAGCCCGCGAGCCTCCGGCACACTGCACCGATTCCGGAAGAGCTATCAGTCATAGCTGAGACGGATACGACCGAGACGAATCCGAAGAACGATCTGGCCCGGCACGGGAGCGCCGACTTCGAGGACACCCGGCACCTGTCCCGGCGATCGACCGGGCGTCACGCCGCTGATGCACGCCTTCCGCAGCGGCAACGTCGAGGCCGTCGAGCGGCTCCTGCAGTGGGGCGCCGACCCGCTCTCCGCCGCCCTAGCGGAGAGCACCGCCCGGAAGCCGGATCCCTCACGCCGACGGCAACCACGGCGACAACGGCAACATGCATCCGATACGATTGGACGATTGGCGGGCCCCCGGTCCCGCCTCTTTTTTCCGGCAATCCAAAGAGGTTGACAAACCCCCTACGTGCGTTGACAAACCGCAGCAAGATAGTTTACAAATGGAGGCCGAATGTTTACAAAGGATTGCCACGCATGCCCATAGACGGTGACCGCTTCCGGCACCGTGCCTTGGAGCTCGCCGCCCGGGACGGGCGCGGGCTCGGCTCACGCCTGGCCGCCGAATTCGGCATCTCGCGCGCGGCCGCTTCTGCGCGGCTGCGCGCCATGGTGCGCGAAGGGCTGCTGGTCGCCGAGGGGACGACCCGCTCCCGGACCTACCGGCTCGCCACCATCGACCGGGCCGACGCCTGCTACCGCACCGACGGTCTCGACGAGGAGGTGGTCTGGCGGCTCCAGTGCCGGCCCGTGCTCCGCGACCTGCCGGAGAACGTCCGGGACATCTGGCATTACGGGATCACGGAAATGGTCAACAACGCCATCGAGCACTCCGGCTCCGGGATTATCGAGGTGCAGCTCCATCGGACGGCCCTCGACGCCACGTGCGCGGTCATCGACCACGGAATCGGCATCTTCCGCAAGATCCAGGAGGCGCTCGGGCTGATCGACCCGCGTGAGGCGATGCTGGAGCTCGCCAAGGGGAAGCTCACGACCGATCCCGAGCACCATACCGGGGAAGGCATCTTCTTCTCGTCCAAGGCCTTCGACCATTTCGAGATCCGGTCGGGCAGCCTCGTCTTCGCCCACGACGACGGCGTGCCCGACGTCCTCGCCGAACGCGAACCCGTCGAGGTCCGGGGCACGGTGGTCGTCATGCGGCTGCGCAACCACAGCACACGACGGCTGCAGGAGGTCTTCGACCGCTTTGCCCAGCCCGAGGACTACACCTTCTCCAGAACCATCGTGCCGGTGCGGCTCGCCGCCCTGGAAGGCGAGAAGCTGCTCTCCCGCTCGCAGGCGCGGCGCATCACCCGTCGCTTCGAGCGGTTCGAGCACGTCGTGCTCGACTTCCGCGGCGTCGAGGAGATCGGACAGGCTTTCGCCGACGAGATCTTCCGCGTGTTCCGCCGCGAGCATCCTTCCGTGCGCCTGCAGCCCGTCAACATGGCGCCGAAGGTCGAGGCGATGGTCCGCCGCGCCCTGGCGGCGGCACGGACGTGACGCGCGCGACCGCGGCGCCTGATTCCGCCGCCCCGGGCGCCGGCCGCAGCCTTCAGCATCGCTCCCGGGACTCGGACCCGCAGGCGGCGAGGAGGGCGTCGGCCAGCGCCTCGATCCGCTCCCGCATCGCCAGCCGCGCTCGCCGTCGCCCCAGCTTCTATGCGTGGCGCCCAAGCCAGCGTAGCGATCATGCGCGGCGACGCCGTGGAGCCTCAGGCTCGCCCCTCCTCTGCGTGTTCGCGGCGAGTCAAGGTCCAGGCATGCGCCTAGCGCCGAGGATCGCGGCGCCCCGGCGGGCTGCCGTCCGGGAGCTCGTGGAGGCGCACCCGCTCGCCGATCTCCCAGACGCGCACGCGGCCGTCCACCCGCGGCACCGCCCGCCGCCGCGAGTCCACGACCGTCACGCCGCCGATCCGCCGGACCACGGTCACGCGCTCGGGCGAATCCACGATCAGGAGGTCGGTCCCGCCCTCGTGCGCGCGCGCCGGCCACGGCCCCACGAGGAGGGCCGCCACCAGGGCCGCCCCGGCCAGGCGGGACGTGCCCGCCACCACTTTGCGCTCACCGTGCACCGCCATCCTCCGTGCAAGGGCCTATCCACCCTTCTCCGGCACGAGCGCACGAGCGTCGGCACCTGCGTCCCCACCATGGGACGTGCCCAGGCCGTGCTCGGAGCTCGAGGTCGCATGAACCCCGCATGGCCGGGCCTCACCCGTCCTCGACCGGCGCCACCTGCAGCGTGTTGCCCTCGACGCCCGTCACGCGAACGCGCGAGCCCCGCGGCGCGTCGGGCCCGACGGCACGCCAGCGAGTGTCCTCGATCCGCACCGCGCCCACCCCGTTGCGGATGGCCTCCTCCACCACCGCCACCGCGCCCACGTAGCGCTGGGCACGACGGTTGAGCGCGGGCTCGTCCGTCTCCACCGGCCGGCGGCTGCGCCAGTACCAGAAGGCGCCCACGAAGCAGGCCGAGCTCCCGCTGAAGAGGAGGAGCTGCCCCTTCCACCCGAGGTCCGGCACGAGGTAGAGCACGGCGCCCGTGAGCCAGGCCCCCACCCCGAGCCACAGGAAGAACACGCCCGGCGCCGCAAGCTCCAGCACGAGCAGGATCAGGCCCAGCGCCCACCAGTGCCAGTGGGTGAAGGGAAAGAGCGCGAGGTCTTCCACGGCCCGCCCCTCAGCCCGCGGGCCGCGCGGACGCCTGCGCCTCGCGCCCCGCGAAGGCGCCGCGCACGAGCTCGGCGATGCCGCCCACGGCCCCGATCACGCCGGTCGCCTCCACGGGCAGCACGATCACCTTCTGGTTCTGGGCGGTGCCGATGGCGGCGAGCGCCTCGACATACTTCTGCGCCACGAAGTAGTTGAGCGCCTGCACGTCGCCCGCGCGCACCGCCTCCGAGACCACGCGCGTGGCCTCGGCCTCCGCCTGCGCCAGGCGCTCGCGCGCCTCGGCGTCGCGCTGGGCGGCCTCCCGGCGGCCTTCCGCCTCCAGGATCATCGCGCGCTTCTCGCCCTCGGCGCGGTTGATGGCGGCGTCGCGCTCGCCCTCGGCCTCCAGGATCATGGCCCGCTTCTCGCGCTCGGCCTTCATCTGCCGCGCCATCGCGCGCACCAGGTCCTCCGGCGGGCGGATCTCCTTGATCTCGACGCGCGTGATCTTGATGCCCCACGGGTCCGTGGCCGCGTCCACCACCTGCAGCAGCGAGCGGTTGATGCGCTCGCGCTCGGAGAGCACCTCGTCCAGGTCCATGCCGCCCATGACGGTGCGGATGTTGGTCATGGTGAGGTTCTCGATGGCGCGGTGCATGTCGCGCACCTCGTAGGCCGCGCGCGCCGAGTCGAGCACCTGGTAGAAGACCACCCCGTCGACACGCACCATGGCGTTGTCCTTGGTGATCACGTCCTGGCTCGGGATGTCCAGCACGGACTCCATCATGTTGATGCGGTGGCCGATGCGGTCGACGAAGGGCACGATCAGGTTGAGCCCGGGCCGCAGCGAGCGCCGGTAGCGCCCGAAGCGCTCCACCGTCCACTCCTGTCCCTGCGGGACCATCTTGACGCCGGCGACGATCACCCCGACGGCGAGCGCCGCGAAGGCCAGCACGAAATAGACGACTCCTGCCATCCCCGTCCTCCTTCGTCCGCTCCGGTCATGGCCGGCGCCCGCCCGCGGCGGGCGCTCGGGCCATTGTGGCGGCCCGCCCCGCCGGCGGCCAGCCCGGCGCGCGCCTCAGGCCTCGCCGGCCGTGAAGGGCCCGTCGGGCGGGGCGCCGATCCGGCGCAGCTGCCGTGCCGCCCGCTCGGCCTCCTCGCGGTCGCCGGCGCGCGCGGCGGCGAGGCCGAGCAGGTGCCAGACCTCCGGGTCGTAGGGCTCGCGCTCGGCGGCGCGGCGCAGGCGCTCCAGCGCCTGCTCGTGCTGGCCGCGCAGCATCGCCGCGTGCCCCAGGGCCACCAGCGCCGAGTAGCTGTCCGGCGCGAGCGCCAGCGCCCGCGCGGCCGCGGCCTCGGCGCCCTCGGCATCCCCCAGCGCCGCCCGCGCGCGGGCGATGATCCCGTGGGCGGCGCCGATGGTCGGCGCGAGCCGCAGCGCGGCCTCGGCCTCCTCGATGGCCTCCCGGCTGCGCCCCAGCGCCCGCAGGACCTCGGCGAGGTTCCACCGCACGGTGAACTGGTCCGGGTCGAGCCGCGCGGCGCGCTGCGCGGCGTCCAGCGCCTCGTCGAGGCGCTCCTGCCCCCGGAGGCTCGCGGCGAGGGCGTTCCAGGCGTTGGCGTCCCACGGCGCGTGACCGATCCAGCGCCGCGCCGCCGCCTCGATCCGGTCCCACTCGCACGCGCCGCTGCGCATGCGCGTGTAGAGCTCCATCACGGGCAGGCGCTCGCGCGCGGCGCGCACGCGCCCCTCGGTGACGGGGAGCCGCGCCGCGTAGGCGATGCTGCCCATCTGGCAGGCGACGACGCCGGCGAGCCGGCCCCGGCCGTCGAAGACGGGCGCGCCGGGCGGCACGTCGCCCGTGGCCCGCAGGGGCACGAAGGGCCCGTCGTCGGCCTGCGGCCCGACCCTGCGCATGGGCTGGACGGCGATGCCGTCGCTGAGCAGGCCCATGAGGCCGAAGCGCCGGTCACGAAGGCTGGCCGGCGCGAAGCGCTCCGCCGGCGGCAGCCGCAGTTCCCGGCAGGCGAGCTCCGCGAGGCCCAGGGCCCCGTGCACCCGCACGAGGCGCGCCCGGAGCCTGCGCCCGTCGATCGTGCGCAGCGGCACCTCCCTGGCCCCCCCGACGATCGCCGCCGCAGCGAGCACGCGGTTGCGCGCCACGACCACCCCCTGCGGCATGTCGGGCAGCCCGCCCGGCGGGAGCATGTCCACCTCCACGACCGCCCAGCCCGGCGCGCGCTTCGCGACCACGTCGACCAGCCAGCTCTCCGGGATCCCGATGGCCTTGCGCGCCCGCTCGATCGCCTCGGCGATCGCGGCGCGGCCCCCGTCGCCTGCCTTCATGGCCTCACCCTCCTTTCCTGTGCCTGCCCGCTCCCGCTACGGAAGGACGAAGCGGGCGCGGCTCCCGTCGCGGCCCGCGACGACCTCCAGCCGCGCGTCGATGCGCTCGCGCAGCTCCGGCACGTGCGAGATCACGCCCACCAGGCGGCCCTCGCCCTGCAGGTCCGCCAGCGCCCGCATGGCGAGCTCCAGCGCCTCCGGATCGAGGCTGCCGAAGCCCTCGTCGACGAAGAGCGTCTCCAGCCGGATGCCGCCCGCGTAGCTCTGGACCACGTCCGCGAGCCCCAGCGCGAGCGCGAGCGAGGCCAGGAACCCCTCCCCGCCCGAGAGCGTGCCCACCGGGCGTGGCTCGCCCGTGTAGGCGTCGTCCACCTCCAGGTCGAGGCCTGCCGCCATCCTCCGGTCCTGCTGCTTCCGCGCGCGGCGCAGCACGTAGCGGCCGCCGCTCATCAGGCGCAGCCGCTCCGTCGCGGCCGCCAGGACCTCGTCGAGCATGCCGCCCAGCACGAAGCGCTCGAAGCTGATCTGCTCGCCGCCGGCCCTGCCGGCCGCGACCTCCGCGAGCCGGCCGACCACCCCGTAGCGCCGCTCCAGCGCCTCCAGCTCGCGGTCGATGCCCCGCACCGCCTCCAGCGCCGCCTCCAGCGCCCGGAGCCGCTCGCGCGTCTCGCCGGCGCGCCGCTGGGCCGCCTCGAGCGCAGCGCGCGCCTCGTCGAGCCGCGCCTCCAGCGCCGCGAGGTCCGGCGGCTCCAGACCGCGTGCCGCGGCGCGCGCGCGCCGCAGCCGCGCCCGGGCCTCGTGGAGCGCGCGGCCGTGGGCCTCGATCGCCTCGCGCTCGGCCTCCATCGTCTCCTCGGGCAGGCGCGCCCGCTCCCAGTCGTCACGACCCCGGAAACCCTCATCCTGGAGGCGCGCCGCGAGCTGGGTCTCCGCCTCCTCGGCCGCCCGCACCGCACGCCGCGCCGCCGCCTCGGCCTCCTCGCACCGCGCCCGGGCCGCCGCCTCCTCGGCGCGGGCCGCCTCGTGGGCCCGGCGCGCGGCCTCCAGCGCCCGCTCCAGCGACTCCGCCTCGGCGCGGGCCGCGGCCAGCGCGGCCTCCAGCGCCCGCGGCGTGCGCAGGTCCTTCGGCAGCCGGCGTGCCACCGTCTTCCGCTCGGCCCGGGCGGCGGCCAGCACCTGCTCGGCCGCCTGCACCGCCTGCGCCGCCGCGTCGAGCGCCCGCTCCGCCGCCTCGGCCTCGCCCTCCAGCTCCGGCAGGCGCGCGCGCGCCTCCTCCAGCCCCCCGAGCGCCTCCCGTGCGGCCTCCAGCTCGCGCGCGAGCTCCCGCTCGCGCCGCCGCAGCGCCCGCGGCGGCTGCGCCGCCGCCTCGCCGAGCCCGTCCGCGAGGGTGCGCACCCGCGCCTCGCAGGCGGCCGCCTCGGCCTGCGCCGCCGCGAGACGCTCCCGCGCCTCGGCGAGCGCCGCCTCGGCCTCGTCCCGCGCCGCCCGCGCCTCGCGCACGGCCGCCTCCTCGACGGCGGCCTCGTGCGCCCGGACCGGCCGCGGGTGCTCGGTCGCGCCGCACACCGGGCACGGCCGCCCGGGCTCCAGCCGCTCCGCGAGCCGCGCCGCCATGGCCGCGAGCGAGCGCGACTCGGCCTCGCGCAGCGCGGCCTCCGCCTCCCGGAAGGCCGCCTCCGCCTCGGCCACCAGGGTCTCCGCCTCCTCGCGCGCACCGAGCGCCCGGGCGAGCGCCTCCTGCGCCTCGGCGAGCGCCTCGCGGCCCTCGCGCAGGCGCGTGGCCTCCTTGAGCGCGGCCTGCAGCGCCTGCGCCCGCGCCGAGAGGTCGCCGTGTGCGGCGAGCCGCTCCCGGGCCCCGTCGAGCGCCGCGCGCGCCGCCTCGTGCTGCGCCCGCGCCGCATCCTGCGCCTCGCGGGCCTCCGTGAGCGCCCGCTCGGCCTCGGCGAGCCGCGCCTCGGCCGTGGCCAGCGCCTCGACGTCGCCGCGCAGCCCCTCCAGCTCCGCCACCCGCCGGCGGGCCTTCTCGCGCGTCTCCTCGCGCGCCGTCTCGCGTTCCAGCGCCCGGGCCGCCCGCTCTAGCGCCTTGCGGGCCTTCCGTGCCGCGCGCCCGGCGTCCTTGCGGTCGCGTTCGGCC
>WGBS01000311.1 GCA_015494165.1 Gammaproteobacteria bacterium
CGGCCTACGCCCTGGGGCTTCCGGCCTTCGTGCTCGTCAAGGTGCTGGCGCCGGGCTACTACGCGCGCCAGGACACGCGCACGCCGGTGCGCGTCGCCCTGCTCGCCATGGCGGCCAACACGGCGCTCAACCTGGCGCTGGTGGTGCCGCTGGCCCACGCCGGGCTGGCGCTCGCCTCCTCGCTCGCCGCCTGGCTCAACGCGGGTCTCCTCTACCGCGGCCTGCGCCGGCAGGGGGTGCTCCGCCACGGCGACGGCTGGCCGCGCTACGGCGCGCAGCTCGGGCTGGGGCTCGCGGCGCTCGCCGCCGTGCTGCTGGCCGCGGGCGCGCCGCCCGAGGCGTGGACGGCCTCGCCCTGGCAGGCGCGCGCGGCGACGCTCGCGCTGTGGATCGCCGCCGGCGCCGGCGCCTACTTCGGCGCCCTGTGGCTCGCGGGCTGGCGCCCGCGCGCGGCGGGCGGCGCCTGAGGCGGCCATGCTATCTTCCTTTTCATGGAGCTGATCCGGGGCCTGCACAACCTGCGCCCGCGCCACCGCGGCTGCGTGGCCACCATCGGCAACTTCGACGGCGTCCACCTCGGGCACCAGGCCGTGCTCGGCCAGCTCGCCGAGAAGGCCGAGCAGCTCGGGCTGCCGACCACGGTGGTCACCTTCGAGCCGCACCCCCAGGAGTGGTTCTTTCCGGACCGCGCGCCCCCGCGCCTGACGCGCCTGCGCGAGAAGCTCACGGCGCTGCGCCGCTACTCGGTGGACCGCGTGCTGGTGCTGCGCTTCGACGCGCGCCTGGCGGCGATGGAGGCCGCCGCCTTCGTCGAGCGCATCCTGGTCGGCGGCCTGGGCGTGCGCCACGTGGTGGTGGGCGACGACTTCCGCTTCGGGCGCAACCGCGCCGGCGACTTCGCCTTCCTGCGCGCCATGGGCGCGCGCCACGGCTTCGACGTGGTGGCCATGCACTCCTTCCGCATCGACGGCGAGCGCGTCTCCAGCACGCGCATCCGCGAGGCGCTGGCCGCGGGCGACATGGACACCGCCGAGAAGCTCCTCGGGCGCCCCTACCGCATGTGCGGGCGCGTGGCCCACGGCGACCGCCGCGGGCGCGACATCGGCTTCCCCACGGCCAACCTCCACCTGCACCGGCGCGCCTCTCCGGTGCTCGGCGTCTTCGCCGTCGAGGTCTTCGGCGTGCCGGGCGAGCCCGTGCCGGGGGTGGCCAACGTCGGCGTGCGGCCCACCGTGGACGGCACGCGTGCCCTGCTCGAGGTGCATTTGCTCGACTTCGCGGGCGACATCTACGGGCGTTACGTGCAGGTCGACTTCCTGCACAAGCTGCGCGACGAGCGCCGCTTCGCGAGCTTCGACGCGCTGCGCGCGCAGATCCGCCGCGACGTCGAGGCCGCGCGCGCCTGGTTCGCCGCGCGCGCGCGGGCCGAAGGCGCGCGCGGGCGCGCCGGCGGCGGCTGAGGGCGCGCGCTCCTTGATGGGGCGGCGAGGCCGCCTCTACACTTGGCGGGCTTTTTTGCGCCTCTGTGTGATGGGAGCGCCGTGGCCGACTACAAGCACACGATCAACCTGCCGCAGACCGACTTCCCCATGCGCGCCAACCTGCCGCGGCGCGAGCCCGAGATGCTCGCGCGCTGGCGCGAGCTCGGCCTCTACCGGCGCCTGCGCGAGGCGCGGCGCGGCGCCCCGCGCTTCGTGCTGCACGACGGGCCGCCCTACGCCAACGGCGCGATCCACATCGGCCATGCGGTCAACAAGATCCTCAAGGACTTCGTGGTCAAGGCGCGCGGCCTCGACGGCATGGACGCGCCCTTCGTGCCGGGCTGGGACTGCCACGGCCTGCCCATCGAGCTGCACGTCGAGCGCGAGGTCGGAAAGCCCGGCCAGGACCTGAGCCCCGCGGAGTTCCGCGCCGCCTGCCGCCGCTACGCGGCGAGCCAGGTCGAGCGCCAGCGCGAGGACTTCGTGCGCCTCGGCGTGCTCGGCGACTGGGAGCGGCCCTATCTGACGATGGACTACCGCTTCGAGGCCGACATCCTGCGCGCGCTGGGGCGCATCTACGCCGCGGGCCACGTGGTGCGCGGCGACAAGCCCGTGCACTGGTGCCTCGACTGCGGCTCGGCGCTGGCCGAGGCCGAGGTCGAGTACGAGGAGCGCGAGTCGCCGGCCATCGACGTGCGCTTCGCCGTGCTGGACGAGGCGGCGCTGCTCGCGCGCTGCGAGCACGCCCCGGACGGGCTGGGCGAGGGGCCGGTCTCGGTGGTGATCTGGACCACCACGCCCTGGACCCTGCCCGCCAACCGCGCGGTCGCCGTGCACCCCGAGCTCGAGTACGTGCTCCTCCAGGCCGACGTGGGCCGCGGCCCCGAGCGCCTGGTGGTGGCCGACGCGCTGCTGCGCGAGCTCGAGGTGCGCTGGGGCCTGAGCGGGCACCGGGTGCTCGCGCGCTGCCGCGGCAGCGCCCTCGAGGGGCTGGAGCTGCGCCACCCCTTCTACCGGCGCGAGGTGCCGGTGGTGCTCGCCGACTACGTGACCACCGAGGCCGGCACCGGCTGCGTGCACACCGCCCCCGGCCACGGCCTCGAGGACTTCGAGACCGGCCAGCGCTACGGCCTGCCGGTGGACAACCCGGTGGGCCCCGACGGGCGCTTCCTGCCGGGCACCGAGCTCTTCGCCGGCGAGCACGTCCTCGAGGCCAACGAGCACGTGATCGAGGTGCTGCGCGCGCGCGGGGCGCTGCTGCATGCCGAGCGCGTGCGCCACAGCTATCCCCACTGCTGGCGACACAAGACCCCGGTGATCTTCCGTGCCACGCCCCAGTGGTTCATCGCCATGGACGGGCGCGGCCTGCGCGAGTGCGCGCTCGGCGAGATCGCGCGCGTGCGCTGGATCCCGGAATGGGGCCGCGCGCGCATCGAGTCCATGGTGGCCACGCGCCCCGACTGGTGCATCTCGCGCCAGCGCCACTGGGGCGTGCCCATCGCCTTCTTCGTGGACCGCGAGACCGGCGAGCCCCATCCCGATACCCCGCGCCTGATCGAGGAGGTGGCGCTGCGCGTCGAGCGCCACGGGGTCGACGCCTGGCACGAGCTCGACCCGGCCGAGCTGCTCGGCGAGGAGGCGGCCCGCTACGAG
>WGBS01000312.1 GCA_015494165.1 Gammaproteobacteria bacterium
GACAGGCGAAGGGCGTTCGGGGCGGCGGCGCTGCGGTGGCGGCCGGCGGCGGCCGCGCTCGCCCGGGGCGCGGTGCCGGCGGCGCTGCGGCCGTGGCTGGTCGAGCGGGGCTCGCTCACGGCGCGGCTCGCCGCGGCCTGCCCCGGGCGGTTGCGGGTGGCGGTGCTGGCCGAGGGCTGGGCGCTGCCCGCGCCGGAGGAGGCGCGGCCGCTGGGGCTGCGGCGCGGCGCGCGGGCCTGGGTGCGGCACGTGCACCTGCTGTGCGGGCGCACGCCCTGGCTCTTCGCGCGCACGGTGGTGCCGGCGGCGACGCTGCGCGGGGCGGGCGCCGGGCTGCGCCGCCTCGGCGAGCGCCCGCTGGGCGAGCTCCTGCACCGCAGCCCCGCCGTGGGCCGCAGCGCGCTCGAGGTCGCGCCGCTGCCGGCGGGCCACCCGCTGCACCGCCTGGCCTGGCCGCGCGGGGGGGCGGCGGCCATCTGGGGCCGCCGCTCGGTCTACACTATGCGCGGACGAGCGCTGCTGGTGAGCGAGTTCTTCCTGCCGCCGCTTGCGGGGGGCTGAGCGCATGGCGCGGACGGGGGAGCGGGTGGCGCCCGCGGGCGGGCCCGTGACGGGCATCGGCGCGCGGCTGCGCGAGTACGCGCGGCTGATGCGCGTCGACCGGCCCATCGGCTACTTCCTGCTGCTGTGGCCCACGCTGTGGGCGCTGTGGATCGCGGGCGAGGGCCGCCCGGAGCCGCGCGTGGTCGCGATCTTCGTCGCGGGCGTGATCCTGATGCGCTCGGCCGGCTGCGTCATCAACGACTGGGCGGACCGCCACATCGATCCGCACGTGCGCCGCACGCGCGACCGGCCGCTCGCGGCCGGCCGCGTGCGCCCGGGCGAGGCGCTGGCGCTGTTCGTGCTGCTGTGCCTCGCGGCCTTCGGCCTGGTGCTGCTCACCAACCCGCTCACCATCGCCCTGTCCTTCGTGGGCGCGGCGCTCGCGGCGAGCTATCCCTTCATGAAGCGCTTCCACCACCTGCCGCAGGTGCACCTGGGGGCGGCCTTCGGCTGGGCGGTGCCCATGGCCTTCGCGGCGCAGGCGGGCACGGTGCCGCCCGTGGCGTGGCTGCTGTTCGTGGCGAACCTGCTCTGGACCACCGCCTACGACACCATGTACGCCATGGCCGACCGCGAGGACGACCTGCGCCTGGGGGTGAAGTCGACGGCCATCCTCTTCGGCGACGCCGACCGGGTGATCGTCGGCATCCTGCAGGCGCTGTTCCTGCTGGCGACGGCGCTGCTCGGCCGCCGCCTCGGCCTAGGCGAGCCCTACTGGCTGGGGCTGGCGGTCGCGGCCGCGCTCGCCCTCTACCAGCAATACCTGATCCGCCGCCGCGAGCCGTCCGCCTGCTTCCGCGCCTTCCTCAACAACGGCTGGCTGGGGGCGGCGGTCTTCGCCGGGCTCGCGCTGGCCTATCTGTGAGCGCGGGCGGCGGGGGGCGCCGCGCGCAGGAGGCACCAGACGTCCACGCGCGTCACGCCCGCGCGGCGCAGCACGCGCGCCGCCTCGGCCGCCGTGCTCCCGGTGGTGAGGACGTCGTCGACCACCGCGACATGGCGCCAGGGCGGCGGTCGGGCGACGGCGAAGGCGCCGCGCACGTTGCGCCGGCGGGCGCCGGCGCCGAGGCCGCTCTGTGCGGCCGTCGGGCGCAGGCGCCGCAGCGCCTCCGGCGCCACCGGCACGCCCAGGGCGCAGCCCGCGGCGCGGGCGAGCCGCGCCGCCTGGTCGAAGCCGCGCCCGCGCAGGCGCGCGCGGTGGAGCGGCACGGGCACCAGGGCCTCGGGCTGCGCGCGGCCGGCCATGCGGGCGGCTGCGCGGGCGAAGAGCGCCTCGAGCAGGGCGCCGCAGGCGGGGTCGCCGTGGAACTTCCAGCGCACGAGCGCGGCGTCTAGCGGCCAGCCATAGCGGTAGGGGGCCCACGCCGCCTCCCACGGCGGCGCGCGGCGCAGGCAGCGGCGGCAGGCGAGGCCCGGCTCGGCCACGGGGGCCGCGCAGCGCGGGCAGGCGGCGCGGTTGCGCGGGAGCTCGGCGAGGCAGCCGCGGCAGGCCGGGAGCGCCGCGCGCGGCCCGAGCCGCGCTCCGCACAGCGCGCAGTGGCGCGGGAGGAGCGTGTCGAGAGCAACGCGAAGGGCGGTCCTTGCCCAGCTGTTCACCTGTCGGGCCCTCCGTGGTTGACAGAGGCCGGCCGGCCCGTACCATGGCCGGCCACCCCCGAAGTCTAGCCGCGCTGGCGCGGCCCGAGGAGGGCGAGGTGACGGAGGAGGCCCCCACGACACGCGTGGTCACGGCCCGCTCGGCCAAGCGGGCCGCGGCGCTGTTCCACATCGGCAACGTGCTCGCCGTGGCCGTGCCCGTGCCGCTCGGCATCCTGTGGCTCGGCGCCTCGATGCTCCTCTACGCCCTCAACCGCCACCACCCGAACCCGGAGGTGGGCCACTCCATCCAGCGCGGGGCCTACGTCTTCTACGGCGTCGCGGGCTTCGTCACCGCCGCGGCGATCTTCATCCCGGGCGGGGGCGTCGCGTGGTGGCTCGCCGCCTGGGCCCTGGCGGCGGCGGTGATCGTGCCCTTCTCGGCCTGGGAGCTGTGGCGGCTCAGGCGCGCGCGCTGGTCCGACCAGATCCTGGGACCGGCGGAGCAGGAGGCCGGCGCGTGAGCGCACCCGGCGAGGCGGGGCCGCGCCACGACTGGACCCGCGCCGAGGTCGAGGCGCTCTACGCGCTGCCCTTCAACGACCTGCTGCACCGCGCCCACACCGTGCACCGCGCCCACCACGACCCGAACGCGGTGCAGGTGAGCACGCTGCTCAGCATCAAGACCGGAGGCTGTCCCGAGGACTGCGCCTACTGCCCGCAGAGCGCCCGCCACCGCGGCACGCCCGTCGAGCCCGCGCCGCTGATGGAGGTCGAGGCGGTGGTGGCCGCGGCCGAGCGCGCGCGCGCCGCCGGCGCGACGCGCTTCTGCATGGGCGCGGCCTGGCGCAGCCCGCGCGCGCGCGACCTCGAGCGCGTCTGCGAGATGGTGCGGCGCGTGAAGGCCCTCGGCCTCGAGACCTGCGTCACCCTCGGCATGCTCACGCGCGCGCAGGCCGAGCGGCTCGCGGAGGCCGGCCTCGACTACTACAACCACAACATCGACACCTCGCCGGACTTCTACCCCGAGATCATCAGCACGCGCCGCTTCGAGGAGCGGCTCGAGACGCTCGAGCACGTGCGCGCCGCCGGCATCCGCGTCTGCTGCGGCGGGATCATTGGCATGGGCGAGAGCCGCGCCCAGCGCGCCGAGATGCTGCGCGTGCTGGCGAGCCTGCCCCGGCACCCGGAGAGCGTGCCCATCAACCAGCTCGTGCGCGTGCCGGGCACGCCGCTCGCCGACCTCCCGCCCCCGGATCCCTTCGAGCTGGTGCGCACGATCGCCGTCGCGCGCATCCTCATGCCGCGCTCGATGGTGCGGCTGTCGGCCGGGCGCACCGAGATGAGCGACGAGCTGCAGGCGCTGTGCTTCCACGCCGGGGCGAACTCGATCTTCTACGGCGAGCGCCTGCTCACCACGGGCAACCCCGACACCGGCCATGACCGGGCGCTGTTCCGGCGGCTCGGGCTGCGTCCCCTCGGCGCCGGCACGCACGCCTGAGGCGCGGCGGGCGCGCCTCGCCGCGCGGCTGGCCGAGCGCGCGCGCGCCGGCCTCGCCCGCCGGCTGCGCGTGGCCGAGGGCCCCGCGGGGCCCGAGCGCGTGGTGGACGGGCGGCGGCTCGTCTCCTTCGCCAGCAACGACTACCTGGGGCTCGCGGCGGACCCGCGCGTGGCCGGCGCCCTTGCCCGGGCCGCGGGGCGCTGGGGCGCTGGCGCGGGCGCCGCGCACCTCCTCGGCGGCCACACCGCCGCCCATGCGGCGCTCGAGGAGGCGCTCGCGGAGTGGACGGGGCGCGAGCGCGCGCTGCTCTTCTCCACCGGCTATATGGCGAACCTCGCCGTGGTGTGCGTGCTCGCAGGCCGCGGCGAGACCGTGCACGCGGACCGCCTGGACCACGCCTCGCTCCTCGACGCCGCGCGCCTGAGCGGCGCGCGGCTGCGCCGCTACCCGCACGGCGACGCCGCCGCGCTCGCGCGGCGGCTGGCGGCGGACCCGAGCGCGGCGGTGGTGGCCACCGACGGCGTCTTCAGCATGGACGGCGACCTGGCGCCGCTGCCGGCGCTCGCCGCCGCCTGCGCGCGCGCCGGCGCCTGGCTGGTGGTCGACGACGCCCACGGCCTCGGTGTGGTCGGCCCCGACGGGCGCGGCACCGCCGCCCACTTCGGGCTGGGCGCCGGCGAGGTGCCGGTGCTGGTCGGCACCCTGGGCAAGGCCCTCGGCACCTTCGGCGCCTTCGCGGCCGGCGACGCGGACGTGGTCGAGGCGCTGATCCAGTGGGGGCGCAGCTACGTCTACACCACGGCGCCGCCGCCGGCGCTCGCCGAGGCCACGCGCGAGGCGCTGCGCATCGCCCGCGCCGAGCCGTGGCGGCGCGAGCGCGCGCTGGCGCTTGCGCGGCGCTTCCGCGAGGGCGCGCAGGCGCTGGGGCTCCCGCTGCTTCCCTCGCCGACCCCCATCCAGCCGGTGCTCGCGGGCGGGGCCGCGCGCGCGCTGGCCCTGAGCGCCGCCTTGGAGGCGGCCGGCTTCCACGTGCCGGCGGTGCGGCCGCCGACGGTGCCCGAGGGCTCCGCGCGGCTGCGCGTGAGCCTGAGCGCCGCGCACACCGAGGCCCAGGTGGACGCCCTGCTCGAGGCGCTCGCGCGCGCCTGGCGCGCGACGGAGGGCGCCGATGGGGCGTGAGGGGCGCCTGCCGGTGGTCCTCGTGCCGGGCTGGGCGCTGCCCGCGGCCGCCTGGGCGGACGTCGCCGCCGACCTCGCGCCGGGGCGCGAGGTCGTGCTGCTCGACCTCCCGGGCCAGGGCGAGCGCCGCACCGAGCCGCCGGCGGCGGATCTCGATGGGCTCGCCGCGCGCCTGCTCGAAGCCGCGCCCGGGCGCGCGCTGTGGGCGGGCTGGTCCCTCGGCGGGCTCGCGGCGCTCGCCGCCGCGCTCGCCGCCCCGGAGCGGGTGGCGGGGCTCGCGCTGGTGGCGGCCACGCCGCGCTTCACGGCCGCGCCCGGCTGGCCCGGCGTCGGGCTCGCGGTGCTGCAGGGCTTCGCGCGCGCGCCCGGGCGCGGCTTCGAGCAGGCGCGCGGCGAGCCCATCGAGATCCGCCGCCGGCGGCTCGGTGCGGCGCTCGCCCTGGCCCGGGAGGTCGAGCAGCACGACCTCGCGCCCC
>WGBS01000313.1 GCA_015494165.1 Gammaproteobacteria bacterium
GAGCCGGCGACCCTAAAGGCACGTGCCGCTGGGGCCGATAGCCTCTGCGGAGGACGACGAGACCGCCTTGGGAGGGGAGGTGTGTGCCATGACCGCGCCCATGGAGCTGCTGCACGGGCTATCGTTCCGAGACAGCGTCGACCGCATGGTCGACCGCGCCCTGGAGGCCCTGAAGATCGACCCCGGCACCGCGGAGGCCATCAAGTCCTGCGCCTCGGTGCTCAAGGTCCAGTTCCCGGTCGAGATCGACGGGCGCATCGAGGTCTTCACGGGCTGGCGCGCCGTCCACAGCACGCACCGCCTGCCGGCCAAGGGCGGCATCCGCTACGCCCCGGACGTGGGCCAGGGCGAGGTCGAGGCCCTCGCCGCCCTGATGACCTACAAGTGCGCCGTGGTGGACGTTCCCTTCGGCGGCTCCAAGGGGGCGCTGCTCATCGACCCGCGGCGCTACACGCGCGACCAGCTGCGCCGCATCACGCGCCGCTTCACCGCCGAGCTCGCGCGCCGTGGCTTCCTCAGCCCGGCGACCAACGTGCCCGCGCCCGACATGGGCACGGGCGAGCGCGAGATGGCCTGGATCGCCGACACCTACAAGCACCTCTTCCCCGAGGACGTGAACCACCTCGCCTGCGTCACGGGCAAGCCGGTCACCCTGGGCGGCATCCGCGGGCGCAAGGAGGCGACCGGGCGCGGGGTGCAGTACGCCCTCCAGGAGTTCTTCCGCCATCCGGCCGCGGTGCGCGAGGCGGGCCTGAAGGGGGGCCTCGGCGACCAGCGCATCGTCGTGCAGGGCCTCGGCAACGTCGGCTACCACGCCGCGAAGTTCCTCTCCGAGGAGGACGGTGCGCGCATCGTCGCCGTCATCGAGCGCGACGGCGCCGTCGTCAACGAGGCGGGGCTCGACGTCGAGGCCGTGCGCCGGCACCTGGTCGAGCAAGGCGGCGTCAAGGGGTTTGCGGGAGCGACGTACGTGGAGGACGGCGCCTCGGTGCTCGAGCTCGAGTGCGACATCCTGCTGCCGGCGGCCATGGAGGGGGCGATCCACGCCGGCAACGCCGAGCGCATCCGCGCGCGCATGATCGCCGAGGCCGCCAACGGCCCGGTCACCCACGAGGCCGACGAGATCCTGCGCCGCCGCGGCGTGACCATCCTGCCGGATCTCTATCTCAACGCCGGCGGCGTCACCGTCTCCTACTTCGAGTGGATCCGCAACCTCTCGCACATCCGCTTCGGCCGCATCGACCGCCGCTTCGACGAGATGCGCGGCAACCACTACGCCCAGGCGCTCGAGGAGCTCACGGGCAAGGCGGTGCCCGAGTGGATGCGCGCGCGCATGACGCGCGGGGCCGACGAGCTCGACCTGGTGCGCTCCGGTCTCGACGACACCATGCGCACCGCCTTCCAGGACATCCGCGCCACCCTCGAGGCCAACCCGCAGCTCGGCGACTACCGCACCGCCGCCTACGTGATCGCCGTGCGCAAGATCGCCCGCGCCTACATCGACGTCGGGGTGTATTGAGAGGCGGGCTACGGGAGGCGGGCTACGGGAGACGGGTTACGGGAGACGGGCGACCGTACACCGTAGCCTGCGAGCTGCAACCCGGCTCTGTGGGAGCGGCATCTTGCCGCGATCAGAAAAGCTGAGGAATCGCGGCTGGAAGCCGCTTCCACATGGGTGGGAGTGGACGGGAGACGGGTTACGGGAGACGGGTCACCGTACACTGTAGCCTGCAAGCCGTAACCTGCCTGTAGGAGAGGCTTCCAGCCCCGACCGCGGCCGCGCGCGGGGCGCGCACCGGCCCTCGCCCTCGCGCCTCTTGGCGCTCGCCGCTCCACGGGGCTCTCCCCCGGGCACCGCATACCGTGAACCGCACCCTGCAGCCCTACGATATACTCACGTCCATGCGCCACATGGTCACCGTCGTCGGGCGCGACCGTCCCGGCATCGTCGCCGCCCTCGCGCAGGCCCTCTACGAGGCCGGCTGCAATCTGGCCGAGGCCTCCATGGCTCGCCTCGCGGGCACCTTCGCCGTCATGGTGATGGTGGCCTGCGAGCGCGACGCCGCGGGCTTGGAGGCGGTGCTGCGGCCCGTGGCCGAGCGCCTCGGCCTGCGCGTGCACGTCGACCCCGTCGAGGGCGAGGCGGGGCCGAGCCCGGAGCCCGACGTGCGCGTGACGGTCTCTGGCGCCGACCGCGCGGGCATCGTCGCGCGGGTGGCGGGGGCGCTCGCCGAAGCCGGGGTCAACATTCTCGACCTCGAGTCCGCCGTCGCCACGGGCCCCGAGGGGCCGATCTACATCCTCCACATCGAGGGCCAGGCCGCGCGCGGCATCGAGCCCGTGCGCGAGGCCATGGCCGCCGTCGCCAGGGAGGGCATCGACGTGAGCGTGCGCCCCGTCGAGCCCGTGGTCGGCTGAGCCGGGAGGGCCGATGGCGGTCCTGCCGATCCTCACCTATCCGGATCCCCGTCTGAAGCAGGTCTCGGAGCCCGTCGAGCGCATCGACGACGAGCTGCGCGCCTTTGTCGCCGACCTCGAGGAGACCATGCGCGCCGGCCCCGCCGCCGTCGGCATCGCCGCCCCCCAGGTGGGCCGCTTCCAGCGCATCGTCATCGTCGACGTCTCCGGCGCGCGCCGCGCCAACCCCGACCACCACGGCCGCATGGTCCTGATCAACCCCGAGATCACGGAGTGGGAGGGGCTGGAGGTCGGTCGCGAGGGCTGCCTTTCGGTGCCGGACTACACCGGCAAGGTCGTGCGGGCCCGGCGCATCACGGTGCGCGCCCTCGACGAGCACGGGCGCGCGCGCGAGTACCGCTGCACGGGCTACGAGGCCCGCGCCGTGCAGCACGAGGTCGACCACCTCGACGGCATCCTCTTCCTGGACCGCCTGGTCAGCCGCCGCGCCGACCTCTTCCGCCGCCGCTGACCGGGTGCGCCTTTCGCCGGTCCCTTGCGGGCGGCGGCGTGGGAGGGTGCGGCGGCCGGATGGCCCCTGAGGCGGATCCCGCGGCCCGTCGCGCGCGGTCCCGCCGGGGCCGGCGCCAGCGGTGCCTTGAAATGCCCCGGCTCGCCCCCAATCTGGGCACCTAGCAGGAAGCTCTGAAAAATCCGACTTTTTCAGAGCTTCCCCGCGGCCAGGGACGGCCGCGGAAGGGCCCATGCACATGGAAGTGCATGACGATGCAGGGAGAAATCAAAATGGCCGCGAAGCACCTTAGCGCTGATCAATCCGCGTAGCGGATTGATCAGAGTTTCCAGCACGTTTTTCCGGACCCGGGAGAGAAGATCCATGCGGATGGACCGGCTGACCACGAAGTTCCAGGAGGCGCTCCAGGACGCGCAGAGCCTGGCCGTCGGGCGCGACCACCAGATGATCGAGCCCGTCCACCTGATGGTGGCCCTGCTCGACCAGGAGGGCTCGACGGTGCGCCACCTCCTGGCCCAGGCCGACGTCAACGTCGACTGGCTGCGCGCCGAGCTGGGGGCGGTGCTCGACCGCCTGCCCACCGTCCAGGGGGCGCCGGGCGAGGTCCACCTATCCAACGACCTCGTCAAGCTGCTGAACCTCACGGACAAGCTCGCCCAGCAGCGCAAGGACCACTACATCTCGAGCGAGCTCTTCGTCCTCGCCGCGCTCGAGGACAAGGGCGCCGTGGGCGAGCTGCTGCGCAAGGCCGGGGCCAGCAAGGGCGCCATCGAGAAGGCCATCGAGAACATCCGCGGCGGCCAGCCCGTGGACGACCCCTCGGCCGAGGACCAGCGCCAGGCGCTCGAGAAGTACACCATCGACCTCACCGAGCGCGCCGAGCAGGGCAAGCTCGACCCGGTGATCGGCCGCGACGACGAGATCCGCCGCACCATCCAGGTGCTCCAGCGGCGCACCAAGAACAACCCGGTCCTGATCGGCGAGCCCGGCGTGGGCAAGACCGCGATCGTCGAGGGGCTCGCCC
>WGBS01000314.1 GCA_015494165.1 Gammaproteobacteria bacterium
CACGCAGGAGGGCGCCGCGCCCGCGGCGGGGGAGGGCGCGCCGGCGCGCGTCGAGCCGCTTCGCTTCCACGGCGACGGCTGGAGCTACTTCCGCATCTGGATCGTCAACCTCGCGCTCACGGTGCTGACCCTGGGCCTGTGGTCGCCGTGGGCCAAGGTGCGCGCCAACCGCTACCTCTACGGCGCCACCGAGCTCGCCGGCTCGCGCTTCGCCTATCTCGCGAGCCCCTGGGTGATCCTGCGCGGACGGCTGGTGGCGCTGGCGGTGCTGGGCCTCTGGGCCCTGTCGGGGCTCGTCAATCCGGCCCTGCCCTGGCTGCTCGCCCTCGCCTTCGTGCCGCTGCTCCCCTGGGTCGTCTGCCGGGCGCTCGCCTTCCGCGCCCGCAACAGCGCCTGGCGCGGGGTGCGCTTCGGCTTCGACGGCGGCTACGCCGGGGCCTTCCTCGCCTACCTGCTGTGGCCCTTCCTCGCCCAGATCACGCTGGGGATCCTCGTGCCGGTGATGCTGCGCGAGCAGGACCGCTTCACCGTGGGCCAGGCCCGCTTCGGCACCACCCGCATCCGCCACGAAGCCCGCCTCAAGCCCTACTACCGGCTCTGGGGCGCCGCCGTGGCCACGGGTGCGGCCGGCTTGCTCGTGACGCTCGCGGCGGTCTTCGCCGTGCGGCCCGAGCCCGGAGGCAGTGTGGGGCCCGTGGGCCAGGCGGTGCTCCTGCTCGGGCCCCTCGCATGGCTCGTGGCGGGGGTCCTCGCCAGCGTCCTGGTCGCGGTCGGCCGCATGAACCTGCGCTACGGACATCTGCGCATCGGCCCGCACCGCCTGCGCAGCGACTTCCGCATGGGCTCCTTCCTCCGGCTCCAGCTCGTCAACGTCCTCGGGCTGGTGCTCACCCTCGGGCTCTTCTATCCGTGGGCGCTGGTGCGCACGGTGCGCTACTTCGCCGACCACCTCGCCCTCGAGGCGCACGGCGACCTCGAGGGTTTCGTCGCCGACCAGCGCGACGAGGCCGTGGGCGCCGTCGGCGACGAGGTCGGCGAGGCGCTGGGGCTCGAGATCGGCTTCTGAGGCAGCGCCGTGCGGGTCGCCGGGGGGCGCTTCCTCGACGGCCGCAGCACCCGCGCCGTGCCCGCCAGCCTCGAGCGCGAGGGCGGGCTGTGGTCCGTGCGCGACGCCGGCGGAAGGCTCCTGGCGGGGCCGGTCGGGGCCGGGGCGCTCGAGCCCGTGCCGGGCGTCGGCGGCAACCCGTGGCTCGTGCGCTTCCCCGGCGGCGGGCTGTTCGAGACCGGCCCGCTGGACGCGCGGGGGCGCGCCGCCCTCGAGGCGCTGCTCCCGCGGCGCGCGGGGCTGCTGCACCGCCTCGAGACGCGGCTCCTCTGGGCGCTCGCCGCCGTCGCCGTCACCGCGGCCGCGGTGCTGGCCGCCGTGCGCTGGGGCGTGCCGGAGGCGGCGCGCCTCGCCGCCGAGCGCCTGCCGCCGGACGTCCTCGCCGAGAGCGGCCGGCGCGGCCTCGCCTGGCTCGACGAGCGCCTCTTCGCCCCGAGCCGCCTCGACCCGCAGCGCCGCGCCCGCCTCGCCGCGCGCATCGAGGCGCTCGCCGCGCGCCACGGCGTGCGTCCCGCCCCGCACGTGCGCTTCCGGCGCATGGGCGAGGTCGCCAACGCCTACGCCCTGCCCTCGGGCGACGTCGTCCTCACCGACCGCCTCGTCGAGCTCGCCGCGGACGACGAGGAGGTCATCGCCGTCGCCGCCCACGAGCTCGGCCACCTCGCCCACCGCCACGCGGTGCGCCAGGCGCTCCAGCGCGCGGCGCTCACCACCGCCGTCTTCCTGCTCGCCGGCGACCTCTCGGGCGTGACGGGGCTACTCGCCTCGCTCCCCGTGGCGCTGGTCCAGCTCGGCTACTCGCGCGACATGGAGCGCGAGGCCGACGCCTACGCGGTGCGGCTGCTGCGCGCCGAGGGCATCCCGCCCGCCGCGCTCGCGCGCGTGCTGCGCCGCCTCGACGCCGCCGCCTGCGCCGCCGGCACGGAGACAAAGGAGGAGGGGCCGCGCGAAAGGCGCGCGGGCGCGCCGCCGCGCGAGGAGGCGGACCGCGAGGCCGCCTGCGCCGGCCCGCCCGCCTGGCTCTCCACCCACCCGCTCACCGAAGACCGCATCCGCCGCATCGCCGGGCCGGAGACGTGAAGAGCTGCGGCAAGCGGGTGACGGTAGCGGACGTGGACGAGGAGAAATGAAGGAGCGGCCGGAAAGCCGGCAGGCCGCCTCGAAAGCGAGGCTGCAATTCGGGTGGCGGCCGTGGTCGTGGGTTGGGGAGCACCCAGGCTTTTCCGCAACCGTGGCCATCGTCGTTCTCGACGCTGTCCTGCTTCTGGCATACGCGCAGCAGCTTGGCCGTTTCCCGCCCGTTGGCGAGCTCGATTTCGCCCAGGGCGTGATGGTCCTGGTCGCAGGCGCAGTGGCAAGCGGGTTCGTGCTTGCGGTTCTGCTCGTCCCGGCCGGCATTGCGTGTCTTGCCGCTCCCCCAGGGGGGACGCGCGGCGACGATCCGGCAAGGCGCGAAGTGCCGAGGTGGTGGTCGCCGCTCGTTTCCCGGCTGCTTCCGTGCGTGGAGAGCGATGCGCAGGAGAGAGAGATGTTCTGGTGGCTGCCCGCCATGGGACTCTCCGTCGCGATCCCATTATGGATCATGCCTGGCGCCTTCGCGTTATGCGTCGTGCTTGGCGCCTTCGCGGGCGGCCGGAGCCTTCTCGCGGCCTTTGCCGTGCCCGCCGTCATCGGCGGCGGGCTGACCGCCTGGTGGCGTGTATGGACGGAAGGGCGTCTTGGTAAACCTGTAAACAAGCGCCTTTGCACCAGTCTATGCGGGAAGCATGGGAAGCTGGCGCAGGCGGTGCATGGTTTGGGCCGCGTGATAGGGCACGTGATCGTGTGGGGTGTGGGGCTGTTTGTGTACGGGGGGACGCTCGCGCTGGCTGGCTCGGGCTTGGGGGCCGCCGGGATCGCCGTGCTGGGTGTGATGTCCGCAATCCTTTCGTTTGCGGCCGTAAAGGCGCTGTACAAATGGCGTGTGGCGAGTGACCGGGAAGAGGGCGCTGCAACCGCCTTGTCCGAGGCCGCCCGTATGGTCCCGATCCTGCTGCTGGGGGCGTTCTTCGTGCTGTTTCTGATCGCCGCCTTTGGCCCGGGGCCTTGGAGGCTGCTGGGGGTCGGCCGCTACGATGCGAGCTGCGGCCTCGATGCGGCGGGCGTCCGCGTGCTCGACGCGCTTCGGCCGAAGGACGAGGTCCGCGGCTATTGCCGGGGGGCGTCCGATGGCATCTGGCGCTGCGAGCTGCACGTCTGGTGGGGCATCGGAGACGAGTGGCTCGTGAGCTTGGGGCAGGCACCGTTGTGGCTTTGGTCGCCGGGGGAACGAAGCGGATCGATCATCCTGCTGCCGCGGCGCTACATACGGGGCTGTGTGCCTCTTGATGCGGACTCCCGGGTGTCCGCTGCGCGTCGGCACGAGGGTGCGGCGGGCAGTCGGACTATCGGCATTTCAGTAGGCACGGATTGAAGCCTCTGATCGATCCGCTACGCGGATTGATCAGCACTGAGGCGCTTCGCTTCCGGATTAGGTTGTCCGGGCGGTGGTTCGGGCGGGGCGCTGGACGACGGCATGCCGGGCGGTGGCGGCGCGGCGGAGGGTGCCGGAGGCGGTGGCCCAGTCGACGAGGTCGACGCGGAAGGGAAGGTCCGACTCAGAGAGCGCCTCGACGAGCGCCGCGCGCACGGCCATGGGCAGCGGCGCCTCGCCCAGCACCATGAGGTCGAGGTCGGAGTGAGCGCGCGCCCTGCCGGCGACCCGCGAGCCGAAGGCCCACACTTCGCGGTCCGGGACGTGGCGGGCGAGGATCCGCCGCACCGTCTCCAGGTGCTCCGGCGCCAGGTCGAGCTCGCATGTGCCGCTCATCCCGCGCCGCGCGCCCGCTCGCGCAGCGCGGCGAGCAGGGCCTCGGTCTCCTCGAGAAAGGCCGGGATGCCCGCGGCCACCTCGCGCGCGATCGCCTCGTCGTAGGCGTGGCTGGTGCGGTTGCGCATCTCGCGGAAGGTGCGCCAGGCGGGCCAGGCCGAGCGCAGCAGGCCCTGCGCCGCGGCGAGCCGGATCAGATCGGGAAAGGCGAGCCGGTCGATCTCCTCGGGCGTCGCCGCGGCCTCGCGCAGGTGGTGGCGCAGCGTGCGGAGCGCGAGCTCGTAGGCAAGCTCGAGGCGGTGGATCAGGCCGTCGCGGAGCTGGTCGTCACCTGGGCTCGCCTCGTGCCGGGCGAGGCCTTCGCGCAGGCGCGCCACCGCGCGCTCCAGCGGCGTGACGTCGAGGGCCATGTGCGGCGGGTGGTCGCCCCCGTCGTCTTTGGCCACGATCCCTTCCATCGCCGGTTCCCAGGGTTCCATCGTAGTTCGGGATCCCGCCCGGTCGTCACCCCGCGGGCGTCGTGCGGGCCGGGGGAAGGCGTCACAGGTGCCGGTCGAGGCCGTGGGCCTTGAGGCCCCAGGCGAAGAGGGCGGCGATGCGGACGTTGGAGCGGCGCAGCCGGCCGACGAGCGTGGCGAGCACGTGCTTGAGCAGCCGGTAGCCGAGCTCCGGGTGGGCGTCGAGGAAGCGCTCGAGGGCGGCGGCCGGGATGCGGGCGAGCTCGGCGTCGGTGACGGCGACGACGGTGGCCGAGCGCGGCCCCGGATGGAAGAGCGCCATCTCGCCGAAGACCTCGCCCGGGCCGAGCTCGGCCACTCCGGGGCGGATGGCGTGGGCCTCGTCCACGCTCACGCGCGTGAGCACGCGCACCTGGCCCGCGAGCACCACGTAGACGCTGTCGCCGGGCTCGCCCTCGCGCACGACGGCCGCGCCCTCGGCGCAGCGCACGCGCTCCCACACCTCGCCCTCGCGGAAGTCGGGATGCCTGAGCAGCTCGGTGAGCGGGTCGCGCCTGTCGGGCACGCCGGGGCCCTCCCGCCTCGTCCCCACGGCCATGCTACCATCGCCGGCCCGTCCCGCAGCGAGGCGCGCGTCGCGTTTCCCCGATGGCCCGTCGCGGCAGCCTGCGCATCGTCGCCGGGCGCTGGCGCGGCCGGCGCATCTCCGTGCCGCCGGCGCCGGGGCTGAGGCCCACGCCCGGGCGGCTGCGCGAGACCCTGTTCAACTGGCTCGGCCCCGGGATCGAGGGCGCGCGGGTGCTGGACGCCTTCGCGGGCAGCGGCGCCCTGGGGCTGGAGGCCGCCTCGCGCGGGGCGGCCTTCGTGCTCATGCTCGAGCGCGACCGGCGTGTGGCGGCGCACCTGCGCCGCCAGGTCGAGGCGCTGGAGGCGGGCGGGGCGGTGCGCGTGGCGGCGGCCGACGCGCTCTCCTGGCTGCGCCGGGCGCCGGAGGCGGCGGGCGGGCCTTTCGACCTCGTCTTCCTCGATCCCCCCTTCGGGGCGGGCCTCCTGGAGCCGGCGCTCGCGCGGGTGGCCGCCGGCGGCTGGCTCGCGCCGGGCGGGCGGGTCTACGGCGAGCAGCCGGCGCGCGCGCCGCTGCCGGAGCTCCCGGCAGGCTGGCGCATCGTGCGCCGTAGCCGCGCGGGCGACGCCCTCGGCTGGCTGGCGGCGCCGCCGGCGTCCTGAGGCGCGCGGCGGAACTCCCCGACGCGTGGCGGCCGGGGTTGGCTGTGGTCGGGCCGTCGCTGCGCTATGATCCGAGGGCAGCCGGGCAAAGGGGACATGCACATGCGCGAGGGGAAATCCACGACGACCGAGATCATCTTCCTCGTGGAGGAGCTGCCCGAGGGCGGCTGGCTGGCGCGTGCGCTGGGCCAGGCGATCCTCACGGAAGCGGACGATCTCGACGCGCTGAAGGAGGCGGTGCGCGAGGCCGTGCGCTGCCATTTCGACGACGACGCTCCCCGCATCATCCGGCTGCACATCGTGCGCGATGAGGTGATACCCGCGTGAGGCTGCCTCGGGACGTCGACGGCGAGGATCTGATCCGCCGTCTGGGCCGCCGGGGACACCAGGTGACCCGCCAGGTGGGGAGCCACGTCAGGCTTACGGCGACCGTCCGGGGCCAGACGCACCACACCACGTCACCGTCCCCCTCCATCGCCCCCTCCGGGTGGGCACGCTCAGGGCGATCCTGAACATGGTCGCCGATCAGCTCAGTGTCGAGCGCGACGCGCTCGTGCGCGAGCTCTTCGGCCGCTAGCCGGCGCCAGGGCCTATCCGCAGCCCGCGGCGTCTCCCTCCGTGTGGTGGGTGCCGGGCCGGGCCGGCCGGCGCGCGAGTGAACCGTCTCCTCCCGGGCCGCGACCCAGGGGCAAAGGCCGCGCGGTGCGGCCGCACAGCCGGGAGGAGACGCCATGAGCACCACCATCGCCACCTACGGTTCCCGCATCCGCCGCCTCGCCGCCGCGCTCGCGGCCGCCGCCGCCCTCGGGGCGGGCGCGCAGCAGGCGCAGGCGATGACGGATGCCGAGTACCGCGCCTGGCAGGTCGAGCGGGCGCTGCATCCCTCGCCGGCGCAGCTCGAGCGCGAGCGCGCGGGCAAGGTCTACATCTACGACGGGCTGACGGAGGCCGACATCGAGCGGATCCTGGAGGAGGCCTTCGACCGGGTGGACGCGATGATGTTCGTGCGGGTGCAGGTGGAGGACCCGGACACGGGCGAGCTGGTGGCGCTCGACGACGGCTGCTGAGCGGGGGACGGTCTGCAGCCGGCAGGCCGCAGTCTGGGGGCTGCGGCCTGCGGTTGGCGGGAGGCGAGGATCGGGGGGCAAAGGTCGGGGCGTCCCTCACGTGGGGCGGGCTTCCAGCCGCGCCCCCCTGCGGGGGAGAGTCGGGAGACGGGAGCCGGGAGACGGGGGTCGGTGCGCCCTTCGGGCGCGGCCTTTTGATCTTTCCCGTCTCCCGTCACCCGCCTCCCGCCTCCCGCCTCTCAAGAAAAAGGCCGCCGGGAGGCGGCCCAAGGGGGAGAAGGGCGCCGGGCCGCACCACCAGACCCGGCGCCCGCCGGAGGCTCAGCAGCCGTCGTCGAGCGCCACCAGCTCGCCCGTGTCCGGGTCCTCCACCTGCACCCGCACGAACATCATCGAATCCACCCGATCGAAGG
>WGBS01000315.1 GCA_015494165.1 Gammaproteobacteria bacterium
CCTCCACGTCGCGCGCCATGAGCTCCGGGCGCCCGGCCACGCCGCCGCGATCGCCGCCGGGCGCCCGGAGCTCATGGCGCGCGACGTGGAGGGGGCGGAGGCCCTCGCCGCGCCGCTCGCGCGCGCGACAGTGCTCGCCGCCGGGCCGGGCCTCGGCCAGGACGCCTGGGCGCGGGCGCTGCTCGCGCGGGTGCTGGAGGCGCCGCAGCCCAAGGTGCTCGACGCCGACGCGCTCAACCTGCTGGCGGCGGAGCCCGTGCGGCGTGAGGACTGGGTGCTGACGCCCCATCCCGGCGAGGCGGCGCGCCTGCTCGGCACCGACGCCGGCGCCGTGCAGCGCGACCGCTTCGCCGCCGCGCGCGCGCTGGTCGAGCGCTACGGCGGCGTCGCGGTCCTCAAGGGCGCGGGCACGCTGGTTGCCGACGCGCGCGCCGTGTGGGTGTGCGACCGCGGCAACCCGGGGCTTGCGAGCGGCGGCACGGGCGACGTGCTCACGGGGGTCATCGCGGGCCTCCTCGCCCAGGGGCTCGCCCCCGAGGAAGCCGCGCGCACCGCCGTGTGGCTGCACGGGGCGGCGGCGGACGCGGCGGCGGCCTGCGGCGAGCGCGGCATGATCGCTTCGGATCTCCTCGCGCACGTGCGCGGCCTCGCCAACCCGGACTGAGTGGATGGCCGCCGCCGGCCGCCGCGCCCTCGAGCTCGCGCTCCCCGACGAGGCCGCCACGCGCGCCCTCGGCGCCGCCCTCGCCGCGGCCGGCCCCTGGGGACTGTGCGTGCACCTTGCCGGCGAGCTCGGCGCGGGCAAGACCACGCTCGCGCGCGGTCTGCTGCGCGCCCTCGGCGTCGCCGGCCCGGTGCGCAGCCCGACCTTCACCCTCGTCGAGCCCTACGCCACCCCGCAGGGCGAGGTGCACCACCTCGACCTCTACCGCCTCGCCGACCCGGAGGAGCTCGAGTTCCTCGGCCTGCGCGAGCTCGGCGGCCCCGGCCGCCTGCTGCTGGTGGAGTGGCCGGAGCGGGGCGCCGGCGTGCTGCCCGCGCCGGACCTGCGCATCGCGCTCAGCCACGCGGGCAACGCGCGCCGGGCCCGGGTGGAGGCCCGCTCGCCGGCGGGGGAGGCGGTGCTCGGGCGGCTGGCGCGCGTCCTCGAGGCCGCGGATAGCGCCGAAACTTGAGGCATCGGCACAGCTTTTCGGTCTAGCCTTTTATCGTGCAAGGAAAAACTCCCTTGAAAACCCGCCCCTGTGGTGTATAAGCTTCGGGGTGAGGACCGAACCGCCCCGGGGAAGGCGGACGGCGACGGGAGGGTGGAGCACACGCGCGATGGCAGGCCGCGGTGGCGTCTGGATCCTGCTCCTCGCGCTGGCCGTGGCGCCGGCCGCGCCCGCCGGCCCTGCGGCCGACGCGAGCGTCGCGGTGCGCGGCGCGCGGCTATGGGCCGCGCCCGACAACACCCGGCTCGTGCTCGACCTCTCGGGGCCCGCCGAGCACCGCGTCTTCACGCTCACCGACCCGCCGCGCGTGGTCGTCGACATCGAGGGCGCGCGGCTCGCAGCCGGCCTGGACGGCCTCGACCTCTCGCGCGGCTACGTCCGGCGCGTGCGCCATGGGCGCCGCGCCAGCGGCGAGCTGCGCGTGGTGCTCGACCTGCGCCGCGCCGCGCGTCCCAAGAGCTTCCTGCTCCGCCCCAGCGGCCAGTACGGCTACCGCCTCGTGGTGGACCTCTACGACGCCGCCCGGCGCAAGGGGCCGGTCAAGACCGTGGAGCAGGCCGCCGCGGGGCGGCCGCGCGACGTCATCGTCGCCATCGACGCCGGCCACGGCGGCGAGGATCCGGGCGCGCGCGGCCCGCACGGCACGCGCGAGAAGGACGTGGTGCTGGCCATCGCGAGGCGGCTCGCGCGCCGCGTCAACGCCGAGCCCGGGATGCGGGCCGTGCTGATCCGCACCGGCGACTACTACATCGGGCTGCGCGAGCGCATGGCGCGCGCGCGGCGCCACCGTGCCGACCTGTTCCTCTCGATCCACGCCGACGCCTTCCGCGACCGGCGCGCGCGCGGGGCCTCGGTCTACGTGCTCTCGCGCCGCGGCGCCAGCACCGAGGCGGCGCGCTGGCTGGCCGAGCGCGAGAACGCGGCCGACCTGGTCGGCGGCGTCAGCCTGGACGACAAGGACGAGCTGCTCGCCTCGGTCCTCCTCGACCTGTCGCAGTCGGCCACCATCGAGGCCAGCATCGACGCCGCGCGGTCCATCCTGCGCGAGCTGGGCCGCGTCGGGCGGCTCCACCGGCGGCGCGTGGAGCAGGCGGGCTTCGTCGTCCTCAAGTCCCCCGACATCCCGTCGGTGCTGGTGGAGACGGCCTTCATCTCCAACCCGCGAGAGGAGCGCCTGCTGCGCAGCCCCCGCCACCAGGAGCGCCTGGCGCAGGCGATCCTGCGCGGCATCCGCCGCTACTTCGCGAGCCACGCGCCGCCCGGCACCCTGCTCGCGAGCCGCCGTCACGTGATCGCGCGCGGCGACACGCTCATCGCCATCGCGCGGCGCTACAACGTGAGCGTCGAGGCGCTGCGCCGCGCAGGCCGTTGGCGCGGCGACCGCCTGCGCGTCGGACGCGTGCTGCGCATACCCGTGGCCTCGGAGTCCTGAGCCCCGAATGGCGGGTCACGGGGCGCGGTGGGCGGCTTGGCCGCCTGCGGCGCCTGCGGCGCGGAGGCGAGAGACGCTGTCTCTTATACACATCTGAC
>WGBS01000316.1 GCA_015494165.1 Gammaproteobacteria bacterium
AGGAGGTCGAGCGCGCCCTGCGCGAGGGCAGCGCCGCGGCCGGCGCCGCCGCCGGCCCGGCGGCCTGGTTCGACCTGCCGCTGCGCGAGGCGCGCGAGCGCTTCGAGCGCGCCTATCTCGAGCACCAGCTCGCCGCCTGCGGCGGCAGCGTCGGCAAGCTCGCCCAGCGCGTCGGCATGGAGCGCACCCACCTCTACCGCAAGCTGCGCTCGCTGGGCATCGACCCCAAGAAGGCCGCGGTCGAGTGAGCCGCGCCGCGCCGCAGCCATGAAGATCCTCATCCTCGGCGCCGGCCAGGTGGGCACCTCGCTCGCGCAGAACCTCGCGAGCGAGCCCAACGACATCACCATCGTCGACCTCGACGGCGACAAGCTCGAGGACCTGCAGGACCGCCTCGACCTGCGCACGGTCGCCGGCCACGCCGCCCACCCCGAGGTCCTCGAGCGCGCCGGCGCCGAGGACGCCGACATGGTGATCGCCGTCACCAACAGCGACGAGACCAACATGGTCGCCTGCCAGGTGGCCTACACCCTGTTCCACACGCCGACCAAGATCGCCCGCATCCGCGCCGTCGAGTACCTGCGCCACCCCAAGCTCTTCAGCCAGGAGGCGCTGCCCATCGACGTGCTCATCAGCCCCGAGGAGCTGGTGACGAGCTACATCCGCCGCCTCATCGAGCACCCGGGCGCGCTGCAGGTGCTCGACTTCGCCAACGGCAAGGTGCAGCTCGTGGGCGTGCGCGCCTACTACGGCGGGGCCCTGGTGGGCCACCAGCTGCGCGAGCTGCGCGAGCACATGCCGGGGATCCAGACGCGCGTCGCGGCCATCTTCCGGCGCGGCAAGCCCATCATCCCGGAGGGCGACACCGTCATCGAGGCCGACGACGAGGTCTTCTTCATCGCCGCGCGCAAGAACATCCGCGCCGTGATGAGCGAGCTGCGCAAGCTGGAGAAGCCCGTCAAGCGCGTGATGCTCGCCGGCGGCGGCAACATCGGCCGCCGCCTGGCGGCGGCGCTCGAGACCCGCTACCAGGTCAAGATCATCGAGCGCGACCCCGAGCGCGCCCGCCACCTGAGCGAGAGCCTGTCCCGGGCCATCGTCCTCGTGGGCGACGCGGCCGACGAGGAGCTGCTGCTCGAGGAGAACATCGAGCACATGGACGTCTTCTGCGCCGTCACCAACGACGAGGAGGCCAACATCCTCTCGGCCATGCTCGCCAAGGAGCTCGGCGCGCGGCGCGTGATGTCGCTCATCAACCGCCCGGCGTACGTGGACCTCGTCGAGAAGGGCACCATCGACATCGCCATCTCGCCGCAGCAGATCACCATCGGCAGCCTCCTCACCCACGTGCGCCGCGGCGACGTGGTGGTGGTGCACTCGCTGCGGCGCGGGGCCGCCGAGGCCATCGAGGCCGTCGCGCACGGCGACCCGCAGACCTCGAAGGTCGTCGGCAGGCGCATCGACCAGATCAAGCTCCCGCCCGGGACCACCATCGGCGCCATCGTGCGCGGCGACGACGTGATCATCGCCCACCACGACACCGTCATCGAGTCCGGCGACCACGTGATCCTGTTCCTGGTCGACAAGCGCCGCATCCACGACGTCGAGAAGCTCTTCCAGGTCGGCGTCACCTTCCTCTGAGCTGACGCGTCATGCAGCTCGATGACGGTAACGGTGCCCCCCGACAGATGCTGCGGCTTCCGCTTGCTCCGCGCCGTTCACCGTGAACGGTAGACGGTAAACCGTCCATGCAGCTCCCGGTCGTCCAGCGCATCCTCGGCATCCTGCTGATGCTCTTCAGCGCCACCATGCTGCCGCCCGCGGTGGTGGGGCTCATCGCCGGCGACGGCGACCACCGGCCCTTCCTCGCCGCCTTCGCCGCCACCTTTCTCACGGGGCTCGTGCTGTGGCTGCCGGTCGCGCGCGTGCGCCGCGAGATGCGCCTGCGCGACGGCTTCGTCGTGGTGGTGCTGTTCTGGTCGGTGCTGGGGCTGTTCGGGGCGCTGCCGCTCTATCTGAGCGAGTCGCTCGACATCTCCCTCACGGACGCCGCCTTCGAGTCCATCTCGGGGCTGACCACCACCGGCGCCACCGTGCTCACCGGCATCGACACCCTGCCGCACTCCATCCTCTGGTACCGCCAGCAGCTGCAGTGGCTCGGGGGCATGGGCATCATCGTGCTGGCGGTGGCCGTGCTCCCCATGCTCGGCGTGGGCGGCATGCAGCTCTACAAGGCCGAGACCCCGGGACCGATGAAGGAGGCCAAGCTGACGCCGCGCATCACCGAGACGGCCAAGGCGCTGTGGTACGTCTACGTCGGCCTCACGGCCGCCTGCGCGCTCGCCTACTTGCTGGCCGGCATGGAGCCCTTCGACGCCGTGGCGCACGCCTTCTCGACCGTGGCCATCGGCGGCTTCTCGACCCACGACCTCAGCATCGGATACTTCAACAGCGCCGCCATCGAGGCCGTGGCGGTGGTGTTCATGCTGCTCGCGGGCATGAACTTCGCGCTGCACTTCCTCGCCTGGCGGCGGCGCAGCCTGCGGCCCTATGCGGGCGACCCCGAGGCGCGCACCTACCTCGCCGTCCTCGGCGTCGTGGCCGTCATCACGGTCGCCTACCTCTACGCGACCCACACCTTCCCGGGCTTCGGCGCTGCGCTCCACCACGGCATCTTCCAGACGGTCTCGATCGGCACCACCACCGGCTTCACCACCGCGCAGTACCACCTGTGGCCGGGCTTCCTGCCGGTGCTGCTGATCTTCCTCAGCTTCATCGGCGGCTGCGCGGGCTCGACCGGCGGCGGCATGAAGGTGATCCGCTTCGCCCTCCTGCTGCGCCAGGGCGCGCGCGAGGTCATGCGCCTCGTGCACCCGAGCGCCGAGATCGCCATCAAGCTGGGCGGCCGCCCGGTGCCGGGGCACGTGGTGGACGCGGTATGGGGCTTCTTCGCGGCCTACGTCGCGAGCTTCAGCCTCATGCTGCTCGCGCTCATGGCCCTCGGCCTCGACCAGGTGACGGCCTTCTCTGCGGTGGCCGCGACCATGAACAACCTCGGGCCCGGGCTGGGCGAGGTCGGCGCCAACTACGCGCTGCTGAGCGCGCCCGCGAAGTGGATCCTGTGCTTCGCCATGCTGCTCGGCCGCCTCGAGATCTTCACTCTGCTCGTGCTCTTCACCCCCGCCTTCTGGCGCAAGTGAGGCTCAGTACACGGGCGCGGCGCCCGGCGGGCGCACCTTGAAGCGCTTGTAGGTCCAGAGGTACTGCTCGGGCGCGGCCTCGATGAGGGCGGCGATGGCCGCGTTGAGGGCCGCGGCCGCCTCGGCCGGGTCGGCGGCGGCGAGCGCGGGCGGGGCCGGCACGAAGCGCAGGCGGTAGCGCCCGCCCGGCAGCCGCAGCGCGCAGCCGAGCACGGCCGCGGCGCCGGTGCGCGCGAGCAGCCGCGCCGGGAGCGTCGTCGTCAGCGCCGGCTCGCCGAAGAAGGGGGCGAAGACCCCGCCCGTGCGCGGCACGTGGTCGGGCAGCATGCCGACCAGGCGGCCCTCGCGCAGCGACTGGTAGAGCCCGCGCACGCCCGCCGTGCCCGCCGGCAGCAGGCGCGCGCCGTGGCGCTCGCGCGCGCGGCGGATGTAGCGGTCCACCGCCCAGTGCTGCGGGCGGTAGAGGCTCGTCATGGGCCAGCGCGCCGAGCACCACAGGCCGACCAGCTCCCAGCTCCCGAGGTGCGGGACGAGGAGCAGCACGCCGCGGCCGGCGGCGAGCGGCCCGCCGAGCGCCTCCTCGCCTTCCACCGCGGCGACGCGGCGGGCGAGGCCCGGGGGCGGGAGGCGCCACAGGCCAGGCGCCTCGAGATAGGCGCGCGCGGCATGGCGCAGGCTCGCGCGCACCACCGCGGCGCGGCGTGCCGGATCGAGCCGCGGCAGGCACAGCGCCACGTTGCGCTCGGCCACGGCGCGCGCGCGGCGCCCGGCGGCGAGGCCGGCGACGGCGTCCGCGAGCCGCCAGGCGGCGGCGGGCCCCAGGCGCGCGAGCGCCGCCAGCACGGCCTCGGCGGCGATCCGCCCCGCCGTGCCGCCACGGCGCGGCGCCTCAGCCCTCGCCGCCATCGCCGCCGCCGTCGGGCGCCTCGAGCAGGTCCGAGTGGTCCGTTGCGAGGATGCGCCGGGCGCGCGCGGCCTGCGCCGCCGGCACGCGCAGGCGGATCCCGCCCAGCGCGATCGCGTAGAGCCAGTCCGCCTGCACCAGGTGCTCGTCCGCCACCATGCAGCGGATCCCCTCGGCTTCCAGCCTCCCGCGCGCCACCGCGGCGGCCGGCATGGTGTCGAATGCGGCCACCTCGACCCACTCGTTATCGCCCAGCCGCATCGGGAGCCCCTCAGGCGCCTCTCGCCGCGCCGACAGCAGCGTGGTGGAGGACCACCCTCATAATTTTGCCGCAACGAGCCATCGGGTGGGATCAGTCCGGCATGCCGACCGCCATCAGCGGCTTGAGGGTGGAGAGGAGGCTGCGGAACAGGCGCGGGTTGTGGCGCTCCTCCCCCGCGAGCAGGGCCTTCATGCGCATGCGCTCGGTGGGGGCGCGGAAGCACGCCGGGCAGCTCTCGGGCACGACGGGCAGCCCCGCGCGCGCGGCGAAGTCGGCGAGCTGGCGCTCGCGCACGTAGACGAAGGGGCGGATGACGCGCACGTCGCCGGCGTCGTTGACGTAGTGCGCCTTCATGGTGCGCAGGCGCCCCCCGTGGAAGGCGGACATGAGGAAGCTCTCGGCGAGGTCGTCGAGGTGCTGGGCGAGTGCGAGCACGTTGTAGCCCTCGGCGCGCGCCGTGCTGTACATGATCCCGCGCTTCAGGCGCGAGCAGAACGCGCAGTAGGAGTCGTGCCCCATGTGGCGCTCGGCGAGCTCGAGGATGGGCTCGCGGCGGTAGAAGTAGGGCACGCCGAGCGCCTCCATATAAGGGATGAGCGGCGAGGGGTCGTAGCCGTCGGCCTGGGGGTCGACGGTCACGGCGCCCACCTCGAAGCGCACGGGCGCGTGGCGCTGGAGGTGCAGCAGCACGTGCAGGAGCGAGAGCGAGTCCTTGCCGCCCGAGAGCCCGAGCAGCACGCGGTCGCCCTCGCGGATCATGCGGAAGTCGGCGATGGCGCGCCCGGCCAGGTGCCGCAGCCGCCGCGGCGGGGGCACCGGCGCGGCCGCCGCCGGCCCGGGGGCGTGCGTGGGCATCTCCATGCGGGCATTCTAACGCCGCGCCCGCTGCGCTAGGCTGTGCTCCCGGGCCCTGCGCCCGCCGCGCGGAAGGGAGGCGCCATGGCCGCACAGGACCCTCGCGCTCGCCTCCGGCACATCAGCCCGCCGGACGCCTGGGCGCTGCTGCAGTCGAACCCCGCCGCGGTGCTCATCGACGTCCGCTCCACCATGGAATACCTCTTCGTCGGCCACCCCGTGGGCGCCGTGCACATCGCGTGGATCGACGAGCCGGACTGGACGATCAACCCCGACTTCGTGCGCGAGGTGCGAAAGCTCATGCTCGGCGGGCTGAGCTGCCCCGTGGGCGAGTGCCCGCCGGTGCTGCTCATCTGCCGCAGCGGCAAGCGCTCCGTGGAGGCGGGCATGGCGCTGCTCGAGGACGGCTTCCCCGAGGTCTACGTGGTCGAGGGCGGCTTCGAGGGGCCGCTCGACGAGCACCACCACCGCAGCACCGTCGCCGGCTGGCGCTTCCACGGCCTCCCGTGGGAGCAGTGCTGACGTCCCCGGGTTACGGTTCGCGGTCTACGGTGAACGGATGCCCCGCTCGGTTCGTGCTCGGACCGTCTACCGTTTCCCGTTCCCCGTCGGCCGCTCTCCGGCATCCGACACCTGACATCTGACGGCTGCAAAAAAGAAAGCCCTGCCGGGGGGCGGCAGGGCCAAGGCTCGCGCTTTGCGGCGCCGGAGGAGTCCAACCGAAAAACGGGGGCATGGACGGCGACCTGCCGGACGGACCGCGCGGTGGAACCGCGTCGTCCACCGATGGGAGCTGTGGGATGCCGTAGGAATCCCGGACCCGGCGGGCTTCTCATGGCATCCCAACGCGCTCCCTCCCGGGCTTCCCCTTTGATCCATCGCCGGTGCGTCCGGCAGGGGTCGCCATCGCTCCCTCGCCCAGGTCATCGGCAGGTCCGCGGGAACCTTTAGCGCCGATGCCGCCTCCGTGCGCCCATCGTGTTGCAAGGGCGGTGCCAGCCGGGGGCCTGTTCGCAGGATCAAGCGCTTGCGCGAGCCGGGCAGCGCCGGGGCGGCAAGTGGCCGCCGGCGGGCGGACCTCCGGCGTCGGCCGCGCGACGCGGCGCGTCAGGGGGCCGGCGGCTCAGGCCGGCGGCACCACCGGCGCCGGGGTGCGCCGGCGCAGCACCGCGGTCGCGGCCGCGCCGGTGAGCACGCACCAGACGGCGAACAGCGCCCCGGGGAGCGCGGTGGCGGGCCCGAAGTGGGCGAGCGCGAGCGCCACGCCGAGGCCGGCGTTCTGCATCCCGATCTCGATGGCCAGCGCCAGGCGGTGGCGGCGGTCGAAGCGGTAGAGGCGCCCGAGGGCCCAGCCGGCGGCATAGCCCGCGGCATTGAGGGCGACGACGGCGCCGAAGACCGCGGGGCCCGCGGCGGCGATGCGCGCCTGGTTGGCGGCCACGGCGTAGGCGCAGATGACGACGATGGCGAGCGCGGCCACGCCCGGCGCCAGCGCGCGCACCCGCGGGAGGTGACACCCGAGGGGACGCTGGAGCGCCATGCCCGCCGCGAGCGGCAGCACCACCGTCCAGAGGATGGTGCCCACCATGGACCAGAAGGGCACGGGCAGGAAGGCGCCGCCCAGCCATTCCACCAGCGCCGGGGTCACCAGCGGCGAGAGGAAGGTCGCCACCGTGGTCATGGCCACCGAGAAGGCCGTGGCGCCGCCCGCGAGATAGACGATCACGTTGCTCGCCATGGCGCCCGGCGCGGCGCCGACGATGACGAAGCCGAGCGCGAGCTCCGGGGGAAAGCCCCCGAGCCGCGCCACGGCGTAGCCCGCCGCCGGCATCACCGTGAACTGGCTGAGCACGCCGAGGGCGACGGCGCGGGGCTCGCGCGCCAGCGCGCGCACCTCGGCCGGCTCCAGCACCAGCCCGAGCGCGAGCATGGTGGCGGCGAACAGCCACAGGAAGACGTGGCGGAAGGGCAGGAACAGCGGCGGATGCAGATAGGCCGCGACCGCCGCGGCGAGCGTCAGCAGCGCGAGGTGGCGGGCGAGGAGCTGCGCGATACGGGCCATGTCCGGCGCGGGCCTGCGGTCCACCGCGCCGGGAGCCGGCGCGGGCGGCCGCGGGCCTCAGCGCCGCGCGGCCACGGGGCCCGGATTGTGCGCGGCGCCGGCGCGCTCGGCAAGGCGGCGGATGAGGGCCTCGAGGCCGGCGCGCTCGATCTCGGCGGCGAAGCTCGAGCGGTAGGTGCCGACCAGGCTCACCCCGTCGATGCTCATGTCGTAGGCCTTCCAGCGCCCGCCGGCCGCCCGGTAGAGGCGGTAGCTCACGGGGATGGCGAGCCCTCCGGGCTGGCGGATTTCGGTGCGCACCTCGACCTCGCCGGGGCCGGGCCCGGGCCGCGCGGGCAGGAAGTCGATCTCGATCTCCGCCGCGTCCGCCAGCGCGGTGCTGTAGGTGCGCACGAGCAGCGCGCGGAAGCCCTCCACGAAGCGCCGGCGCTGCTCGGGGGAGGCGCGCCGCCAGTGCTTGCCCAGCACCAGCCGCGACATGCGCTCGAAGTCCACGTGCGGCAGCACGTGCGCCTCGACGATGCGGTGCACCACGGCCGGGTCCGCGGCGACGCGGTCGGCCTCGCGGGCGAGGGCCTCGCGCACCTGCGCCGTGATGTCGCGCACGAGCTGCTCGGGATCGGCGGCGGCCGCGCGCGCCGGCGGCAGGCCCGTGACCGCGGCGGCCAGCAGCGCCGCGGCGAGCAGCGGCAGCAGGCGCGGATGGCGCGCGGGAAGAGTCGCGGAGCGGGCTCGGCTCATGGCTGCACCTCCTTGCGGGCTCCCTGTGCCTTGGTCAGTCCTTTCGGCCCTTCGGTTCGATCCTTGAGCGCTCAGCCGACGGTGTCGCAGCGGTCCGGCGGCGCCGGGGCGCGCGGGCGGGCGCGGCCCGCCGCGGCCGCGAGCCGCGCGGCGACACCGGCCTCGGCGAGCAGCGCCGCGAGCGGCGCGGGCGGGCGGGGCGCCTCGGAGAGCGGCAGCGCCGCAAGCCGCGCATGGCGGCGCAGCAGCACGAGATAGCCCCGCGCGTCCAGGTGCGGCGCCGCGAGCCGGAAGCCCGCCTCGAGGTGCGCGCGCCCCGCCCGCAGGCGCCGCGCCACGAGGAGCTGGCCGCGGACGAGCTCGGCGAGCGCCGCCGCCCGCCCGTCGGGCGCGAGCGCGCGGAGGTTCATCCACGCCGCCTCCCACGGCCGCTCCAGGGCCGCCCGCGCGATCACCTCCGCGAGCCGCGCCGGCCACGCAAGCCCCGGCCCCGCCGCGCCGAGGCGACACAGCAGCGCGCGCGCCTCGCCCGCGGGAAACGGCTCGGCGTACCAGCCGTCCAGCGGCAGGTCCGCGGCGCGCGCCCGCGCCGCGGCCCACGCCGGATCGACGATGGGGCCGTTGGGGTCCATGGAGACAGGATAGCGCGCGGAGCCGCGCGCGGCAGCGCACGCCTCAGGAAGGCGCCGGCCGCCACAGCGCCGCGGCGAGGAAGCCGCCCCACGGGAGCCGGCCGCCCGCGAGCCGTTCGATGGCGCGTGCGAGCGGCCCCCCGCCCGGCAGCAGCACGGCGCTCGCGAAGGCGACGCGCGCCGGGGGCGGCTCGAGGGCACGCACCCAGCGCCCGACGTCCGCGCGCGTGTCCCAGCGCGCGCCGCGATACCCGCCGCGCCCGCGCTTGCGCAGGTAGAGGCGGCTGTGGCGGTGGAGGAGCCCGAGGACCACGACGCGGCGCGTGACGCGCCAGGCCTCGCGCAGCACCGCGGCCGGATCGGCCACGAAGCACAGGCTGGTGACGGCCACGCTCGCCTCGAAGGCGCCCGCGGCGAACGGCAGGCGCGCCCCGTTGGCGGCGACGTAGCGCGGGCCGCCGCCGCGGGTCGTCGCATAGGCGAGCGCCCGCAGGTCCGGATCGACCCCGACGACCATGGGCCAGGCGGGCGCGAGGCGGCGGGCGAAATGGCCGGTGCCCGTGCCGAGGTCGAGCAGCGGACCGCCGCCGGGCATGCCCAGCAGGCGCGCGAGCAGGGCCGCCTCGCGCGCGGCGATCCAGCGCCCGCGCGGCGTCTCGTACCACGCCTCATAGGCCGCCGGATCCCGGATGCCCACGGCGAGACCCCCGACGCGAGGGCGGTCAGAGCAGGCCCGCGAGCTCGCGCGCCAGAATGTAGGTGGCCACCACCACGAGGAAGACGCCGAAAGCGCGCTTGAGGCGCTCTGCGGGCAGGCCCCGGGCGAGCCGCTCGCCGGCATAGCTGCCCGCGATGGCCAGCGCCGTGAACAGGCCCATTGCGGCCCAGTCCACCGCCACCGCGTCCACGTAGCCCGCGAAGCCGGCGTAGGACTTGGCCGCCACGATGGCGAGCGAGGTGCCCACCGCGCGCTTCATGGAGAGCCCGGAGAGCAGCACGAGCGCCGGCACGATGAGGAAGCCGCCGCCGACGCCGACGAGCCCGGTGAGCGCGCCCACGCCGATGCCGTGCAGCGCCACGTGCCCGTAGCGCAGCTGCTCGCAGCCGTCGCCGCCGGCGCAGTCGCCCACGGCAGCCGCGCCCACCGAGCGTGCCCGCGGCCGCAGCATGCGCCAGGCGGCCGCGTACATGACGAGCGCGAACAGCATGAGCTGCACCACCGTTGGGGTGAAAACGCCGAGGCGCGCCCCGGCGTAGGTGCCCGCGATGCCGAACAGGCCGAAGACCGCCGCCGCCCTCAGGTTCACGTTGCCGCGCCGCCAGTGCTGCAGCGCGCCCAGGGTGGCCGTCACCGCCACGATGCCGAGGCTCATGGCGATGGCGGCCTTGGGCTCGACGCCCATGAGGTACACCAGGGCCGGCAGCGTGACGATGGAGCCGCCGCTTCCGAAGATCCCGAGGAGGAGGCCGGTGAGCAGGCCGGCGAGGAGGGCGGCGGCGCTCATCGTGCCTCCCCCGGGCCCATCGCCCGCACCGCGCCCCGGCCGCTGCCCCCCTCGCGCATTGGCGCTCCGTCAGGTAAAATTTGCATTGTCATTTGTTCAACCGATCTCTTGAATGGTGCAGGAGAATAAAGCGCCCGCCCCGGAGCCGTCAAGCCAGGCGAAGCGCGCGCTGCTCGAGCAGTTCGCGCGGGTGGCGAAGGCCCTGGCGCACCCCAACCGCCTGGAGCTGCTCGAGTTCCTGGCCCAGGGCGAGCGCACGGTGGAGTCGCTCGCGCGCGCGGCGGGCCTGAGCGTGGCCAACGCCTCCCAGCACCTGCAGCAGCTCAAGCAGGCCGGGCTTGTCGCGAGCCGGCGGGCCGGGCAGCACGTGCGCTACCGGCTGGCCGACGACGACGTGGTCGCCCTCATGGCGGCGCTGCGGGAGGTGGCGCGCCGCCACCTCGCCGAGGTGGACCGCATCGTCGAGGCCTATCTAGCCGCGCGCGACACCCTGGAGCCGGTCCCGGCCACCGACCTGCTCGAGCGTATCCGCCGCGGCGAGGTCACGGTGCTGGACGTGCGCCCGCCCGAGGAGTACGCCGCGGGCCACCTGCCGGGGGCCGTGAACATCCCGCTCGAGGAGCTCGAGCGCAGGCTCGGCGAGCTGCCGCGGGACCGCGAGGTGGTGGCCTACTGCCGCGGCCCCTACTGCGTGCTGGCCTGGGAGGCGGCGGGGCGGCTGCGCGAGCGGGGCATCCCCGCGCGCCGGCTCGAGGGCGGGCTGCCGGAGTGGCGGCTCGCGGGGCTGCCCGTGGAGGTGGAAAAGGAGGGCGCGGGGCAAGGATAATGCCTGCGCGCCGCCGTGGCGCGCCGACCGCCCTTTCCGGCTTATGAGCGGGACGATCCGAGGACCCTATCCGCGCACCCGCATGCGCAGGCTGCGCGCCGACGCCTTCTCGCGTCGCCTGGTGCGCGAGCATCGCCTGACGGCCGACGACCTCATCTGGCCCGTCTTCGTGCTCGACGGCGAGGGGCGCCGCGAGCCCGTGGGCTCGATGCCGGGCGTGGAGCGCCTGAGCGTGGACGAGCTCCTGCGCGAGGCCGAGCGCGCGGTGGCGCTCGGCATCCCGGCCGTGGCGCTGTTCCCGGTGACGCCGCAGGAGCGCAAGAGCCCCGACGGGCGCGAGGCCTGGAATCCGGACGGCATCGCCCAGCGCGCCGTGCGCGCCCTCAAGGCCGCCTTCCCGGAGCTCGGCGTGATCACGGACGTGGCCCTCGACCCCTTCACCACCCACGGCCAGGACGGGATCGTCGACGACGAGGGGCGCGTGCTGAACGACGAGACCGTGGAGGCGCTGGTGCGCCAGGCGCTCTCGCACGCCGAGGCGGGCGCCGACGTGGTGGCGCCCTCGGACATGATGGACGGGCGCGTGGGCGCCATCCGCGAGGCACTGGAGGCGGCGGGCCTGCGCGAGACGCGCATCCTCGCCTACTCGGCCAAGTACGCCTCGAGCTTCTACGGCCCCTTCCGCGAGGCCGTGGGCTCGGCCGCCAACCTCGGCGGGGCGGGCAAGGAGACCTACCAGATGGACCCGGCCAACGGCGACGAGGCCCTGCACGAGGTGGCGCTCGACCTCGCCGAAGGCGCCGACATGGTTATGGTCAAGCCCGGGATGCCCTATCTCGACGTGGTGCGCCGGGTGAAGGAGCGCTTCGGGGTGCCCACCTTCGCCTACCAGGTGAGCGGCGAGTACGCCATGCTGGCCGCGGCCGCCGCGCGCGGCTGGCTCGACGAGCGCGCCTGCGTGCTCGAGGCGCTGCTGTGCTTCAAGCGCGCCGGCGCCGATGCCGTCCTCACCTACTTCGCCCCGCGTGTCGCCGCCTGGCTCGCCGAGGACGGCGCCTGAGCGCATGACCCCGACGGACCGCTACGCGGTGATGGGAAACCCCATCGCCCACAGCAAGTCGCCGCGCATCCACGCCATGTTCGCGGCGCAGACGGGCCAGGACATGGTCTACGAGGCGATCCTGGTCGAGCGCGGGCGCTTCCCGGAGGCGGTGGCCGAGTTCCATGCCGCCGGCGGCAAGGGGCTCAACGTGACCGTGCCCTTCAAGGAGGAGGCCTGGGCGCTCGCCGACACGCGCAGCGCCCGCGCCGAGCGTGCGGGGGCGGTGAACACGCTGGTGCTCAACGCCGACGGCAGCCGCTACGGCGACAACACCGACGGCGTGGGCCTCGTGCGCGACCTGCGCGACAACCTCGGGCTGCGGCTCGCCGGCGCGCGCATCCTCGTCGTCGGCGCCGGCGGCGCCGCGCGCGGCATCCTCGGCGCCCTGCTCGCCGAGCGCCCGGCATGGGTCACCATCGCCAACCGCACGGTGCCGCGCGCCGAGCACCTGGCCGCGGCCTTCGCCGACCTCGGCTCCGTGACGGCCTGCGGCTTCGAGGCGCTCGCCGGGCGCAACTTCGACCTCGTGATCAACGCCACCGCCGCGAGCCTCTCGGGCGAGGTGCCGGCGCTGCCGCCCGAGGTCGTCCGTCCCGGCACCGTGTGCTACGACCTCGCCTACGGCGCGCGCGGCGAGACGCCCTTCGTCGCCTGGGCGCGCGCGCACGGCGCCGCGCGCGCGGTCGACGGCCTCGGGATGCTGGTCGAGCAGGCGGCGGAGTCCTTCCACCTGTGGCGGGGCGTGCGCCCCGACACGCGCCCCGTCATCGAGGCCCTGCGCGCCGCCTGAGGGGCTCGCCCGTCACAGGCTCGCGGACCGGCTTCCCGGCAGCCACGCGCGCGAGCGGTGAACGGCCGGCGGTTCCGCCGTCCACCGTGCGCCGTCCACCGCACGCTCCCTTTCAGGTGGCGCGGCGCTCGCCGCGGCGGCGCTCCGGCCCGTGCCAGGGGCGCGAGCGCCAGTCCACGGCGCGGCGCTCGTTGCCGTAGTTGCGGCGCACGTACTCGCGGGCGACGAGCCTGCGGCCGCCGAGCTCCATGCGCGAGAGCCGCTCGATCAGCCGCCGCCCCATCTCCTCGCTCGGCGCCGAGGCCACGCCGTAGCAGATGATCTCGCCGCTGCGCGCGCGCTTGCGCACGATGCGGAAGTAGACCGGCTGCTCGGTGTAGCCGACGAGCCCGCGCAGGTCGTGGGCCGTGGTCTCGAGGGGCAGGTTGCCGACGAAGACCTCCATTGCCATACGCATTCCTCCTCCGGTGTCCGCCCCCCGCACGCCGTCGCTTCCCCAAGGCGCGGGCCCATGCTAGCGCCGCGCGGGCGGTGCGTTTGTGACCGGCAACGCAGTTCCGTGCGCTCAAGCGCCGGCGTGGCGGCGCGCGAGCGCGACGTAGTGCGCGGCGGAGTAGGCGAGCCACTCGCGCTCGTCGGCACGCAGCGGGCGGCGGCGCTCGACCGGGCTGCCCACCCACAGCCAGCCGCCCTCGAGGCGGCGGCCGGGCGGCACCAGCGCGCCGGCGGCGACGATGCTCTCGGGCCCGACCTCGGCGCCGTCCATCACCACCGCGCCCATGCCGATGAGGCAGCGGTCGCCCACGGTGCAGCCATGGAGCACGGCGCGGTGCCCCACAGTGACCTCGTCGCCGATGGTGAGCGGATGACCCCCGCCCGTGCGCTCGCCGGCGTGGGTGACATGCAGCACCGAGCCGTCCTGCACGTTGGTGCGCGCGCCGATGCGGATGCGGTGGACGTCGCCGCGCGCCACCACCATGGGCCACAGCGAGCTCTGGGGACCGATCTCGACGTCGCCGACGACGAGCGCGGTCTCGTCCACCCAGGCGTCGGGCGCGATGCGCGGGTGGACGCCGCCGAAGGGCCGGATCGCCATGTGCCTGACCTGCCGGGCGCCGGGGAAGGAAGGCGCTGTGCTATCTTACGGCCCTCGCGCAAGGAGGGCACGTCCATGGCCCGACCGGCCGCCTCGCTGGAGAACCCGCTGCTCGCCACCGACGGCCTGCCCGCCTTCTCGCGGGTGCGGCCCGAGCACGTCGAGCCCGCCGTCGACGCGGTGCTCGCGGACAACCGCGCGCGGCTGGCCGAGATCACCGCTGCCGCGACCGCCGGCGCGCCCGCGTGGGAGGCGGTGGGCGAGCCGCTCGAGCGCATGGAGGAGCGCCTCGGGCGCGTGTGGTCGGTGGTGCGCCACCTGCACGCGGTGCGCGACTCCGAGCCCCTGCGCGCGGCCTACAACGCCTGCCTGCCCAGGCTCAGCGACTACCACACCGAGCTCGCGCAGAACGAGGACCTTTACGCCGCCTACCGGGCGCTCGCGCAGGCGCCGGATTTCGCGCGCCTCGACGCGGCGCGGCGGCGTGCGGTGGAGCTCGCCCTGCGCGACTTCCGGCTCGCCGGCGTGGAGCTGCCCGCGGCCGAGAAGGCGCGCTACCGCGAGATCGCGCGCGAGCGCGCCGAGCTCGAGGCGCGCTTCGAGCAGAACCTGCTCGACGCCACCCAGGCCTGGAAGCGCCACGTCACCGATCCCGCGGCGCTGGCGGGCCTGCCGGAGACGGCGCTCGCCATGGCCCGCCAGGCGGCCGAGCGCGAGGGCCTCGACGGGTGGCTGCTCAACCTCGAGCTGCCGCTCTATCTCGCCGTCATGTGCCACGCGCGCGACCGCGCCCTGCGCCGCGAGGCCTACGAGGCCTACGTCACGCGCGCCTCCGACCGCGGCCCCTTCGCCGGACGCTGGGACAACGGCCCGATCATGGAGCGCATCCTCGCGCTGCGCCACGAGCAGGCGCGGCTGCTCGGCTTCGCAAACTATGCCGAGTATGCGCTCGCCACGCGCATGGCGCGCTCGGTGGACGAGGTGCGCGGCTTCCTGGAGGAGCTCGCCCGCCACGCCGTGCCGGCGGCCCGCCGCGAGCTCGCCGAGCTCGAGGACTTCGCGCGCGCGCGCGACGGGCTCGAGCGGCTCGAGGCCTGGGACGTGGCCTACTACGCCGAGCGCCTGCGCGAGGAGCGCTTCGGGCTCTCGGACGAGGACCTCCGGCCCTACTTCCCGGTCGGGCGCGTGCTCGAGGGGCTGTTCGCGCTGACCGAGCGGCTGTTCGGCGTGCGCGTGCGCCCGCGCGAGGGCGTCGACGTCTGGCACCCGGACGTGCGCTTCCACGAGCTCGTGGACGAGGACGGCGCCGTGCGCGGCGGCTTCTATCTCGACCTCTACGCCCGCCCCCACAAGCGCGGCGGCGCCTGGATGGACGAGTACCGCAACCGCACGCCCGAGGACTGGCCCGTCGCCTACCTCACCTGCAACCTCTCGCCGCCCACGGCCGAGGCGCCCGCGCTGTTCACGCACGAGGAGGTGCTGACGCTGTTCCACGAGTACGGCCACGGGCTGCACCACATGCTCACGCGCGTCGACTGCCCGAGCGTGGCCGGCATCAACGGCGTCGAGTGGGACGCGGTCGAGCTCCCCTCGCAGTTCCTCGAGGGCTTCGCGTGGGAGCGGCCGGTGCTGGACCTCATCGCGCGCCACTGGCGCACGGGCGAGCCGCTGCCCGACGCGCTCTACCGGCGCATGCGCGCGGCGCGCAACTTCCACGCCGCCATGCAGACGGTGCGCCAGCTCGAGTTCGCCCTCTTCGACCTGCGCCTGCACGCCGAATACGACCCGGCGCGCGGGGCGCGCATCGCGGAGATCCTCGAGGAGGTGCGGCGCGAGGTGGCCGTCGTGCCCTATCCCGAATGGAACCGCTTCGCGCACGGCTTCTCGCACATCTTCGCCGGCGGCTATGCGGCCGGATACTACAGCTACAAGTGGGCCGAGGTGCTCTCGGCGGACGCCTTCGAGGCCTTCGTGGAGGCGGGCGTGCTCGACCGCGGCACGGGGCTGCGCTTCCGGCGCGAGGTGCTCGAGGTCGGCGCCTCGCGCCCGGCGATGGACTCCTTCGTCGCCTTCCGCGGCCGCCGGCCCGAGGTGCGCGCGCTGCTGCGCCAGACGGGGCTGCTGCCGGCGGGCGGCGAGGAGGCGATGCCGTGAGCCGCGCGTGCGTGGCGGTCCTGGCGGGCGCGGCGCTGCTCGCCGCCGCCGCGGCCGCCGCGGCGGAGAAGGCCTTCGTCACCGACCGCGTCTTTCTCGGCCTCTACGCCGAGCCCGGCGTGGGGCGCCCCGTGCGCAGCCTCGAGACCGGCACGCCGCTGGAGGTGCTCGAGCGCCGCGGCCGCTGGGTGCGGGTGCGCACGCCCAAGGGCGAGGAGGGCTGGGTGCGCGCCGCCTACCTGGTGCCGCAGCCGCCGGCGCGCGTGACGATGCCGGCGCTCAAGGCCGAGCACGAGCGCCTCAAGGCCGAGCTCGCGCGCCTGAAGACCGAGCTCGGCCGCGCCGGGCGCGAGGCGCAGGCGCTGCGCCGCGAGCTCGAGGCCGCGCGCGCGGCGCGCGCCGAGGCCGAGGCCGCGCGCGAGGCCGCGCGGCGCGAGGCGGCCGCGCTCCAGGCCGAGCTCGCGGCCGGCGGGCCGCGCGTGCCGCTCGGGGCGGCGCTCCTCGGCGTGGGCGGCGCGCTCGCGCTGGGGCTCGCCGCCGGCTGGTGGCTGCTCGACCGGCGCATCCGCCGCCGCTACGGCGGCTATCGCATTTGGTGATGAGCGACGGGAGGAAAGGGTCGGGAGGCGAGCGCGGGCGTGCCCAGCGGGCGCGGCCGATGGCATCTTCCCCGCCTCCCGTCTCCCGCCTCCCGTAAACTGGCGCCCGTCGATGCGCCTCGCCACCTGGAACGTGAACTCCATCAAGGTGCGCCTCGAGCAGGTGCTCGCCTGGAGCGCCGAGGCGCGCCCGGACGTGCTGGCGCTGCAGGAGACCAAGGTCCCGGACGAGCAGTTTCCGCGCGAGCCCCTGGAGGCGGCGGGCTGGCACGTCGCCTTCCACGGCCAGCGCGCCTACAACGGGGTCGCCCTCCTCAGCCGCGAGCCGCTCGCAGACGTCGCTGCCGGCATCCCGGGCCTCGACGACGACCAGGCGCGCGTGCTCGCGGCGACCGTGAGCGGCGTGCGGGTGGTCTGCGTCTACGTCCCGAACGGCGAGGCGGTGGGCTCCGAGAAGTACGCCTACAAGCTGCGCTGGATGGCGGCGCTGCGCGAGCACCTCGCCGAGCTCCTGCGCGCCCACCCGCTGCTCGCCGTCGCCGGCGACTTCAACGTCGCGCCCGAGCCGCGCGACGTGCACGACCCGCTGGTGTGGGAGGGCCGCGTGCTCTACAGCGAGCCCGAGCGCGAGGCCTTCCGCGCCCTCCTCGCGCTCGGGCTGTGCGACACCTTCCGCCGCTTCGACCAGCCCGAGGGAAGCTTCTCCTGGTGGGACTACCGCATGCGCGCCTTCCAGCGCAACATGGGGCTGCGCATCGACCACATCCTCGCGAGCCCCGAGCTGTGCGAGCGCTGCACCGCCTGCCGCATCGACCGCACCCCGCGCGGCTGGGAGCGCCCCTCCGACCACGCCCCCGTCGTCGCCGACTTCGACCTCTGAGCCGCCCGCGTCCGGACGGCAGCCAGCAGCCCTCGGCCGCGCCGCGGCGCGGATCCGGTGCGGGTGGGCCTACGCGGCCTTTCGGATGACGAGCTCGAGGCGGATCTCGTCGTAGGGGACCTCCACCCCGCCTTCCCCTTCGGTCACGAGGCCGAACTCCTTCAGGATCTTGAGGTCGCGCGCGAGGTTGCCGGGATCCATCCCGAGCGCCCGCGCCAGCGCCCGCACCCCCGTCGGGCCGCCGCGCTGCAGGCGCGCGAGCACACGCAGGCGCCGCGGGGTGAGCACCTTGTGCAGCGTCTCGAGGTCGGGGAAGGAAAGGTACTCGCCCTGGCGCCTGCCGCGCATCGCGGCGCGGAAGCGCCGGCTCGCAGTCTCGCGGCCCGCCACTTCGATGGTCAGCCTCCGCATCGCGCGCCACCTCTCAGCTCGTCGATCAGGTGCCAGAAGTCCTCGAGCAGGCGGTCGAGCGACTCGAAACGGTACGGCACCTCGCGGTCGCCGAGATGACAGTGGTCGCCCTTGCCGGCCTCGTTGTCGAAACGCATCCGGCAGCTCCCGCGCTCCACGTAGGCAAGGCGGTACTTGTAGCGGTGCGCGCTCCCGCGCACGGGCCGCTCGACCCGCCAGACCACGAGCTCTGCGAACGCCTCCTCGTCCAGCACCACCCGCTGGCGCAGGAGCAGTCGCGCCCTGCCTGCGTTGTCTTTCATTACAACACCCCTTCCCTGGATGCGCAACGGCGCCGCAGGGGACCGCGCGCCCCCGCGGCACCCCGTCCCCTGTGTGCCGCGACCCGCGGCCTGTGGGCCGGCTTCCGCTACTCGATGCCGTGGCGGGCCATGAGGCGGTAGAGGCTCGCGCGCGAGATGCCGAGCATGTGGGCGGCGCGGCTGACGTTGCCGCCGCTGGCGGCGAGCGCGTCGTGCAAGGCGGCGCGCTCGGCGTTGAGTCGCGCCTCGGCGAGCGTGGGCACGCGCGGCCGCCCCGTGAGGCCGAGCGCCTCGGCGGGGACCACGGGCCCCTCCGTTGCGCGCACGGCCATGCGCACCCGCGCCTCGAGCTCGCGCACGTTGCCCGGCCAGTCGTGGGCGAGCAGCGCGTCCATGGCCCGCCGCGTGAAGCCCTGCGGGCCACCCAGGCCGGGGCGGCGGCCGAGCTCGAGGAAATGGTGGGCGAGCGGGCGCACGTCGGCGGGGCGCTCGCGCAACGCCGGCATGACGACCGCGCGGCCCTGCAGCACGAGACAGAGCTCGGCGCTGAAGCGGTGCTCGAGCACGCGCTCGCGCAGCGCCACGCGCGTGGTGCAGACGATGCGCGCCGCGACCTCGACCTCGCCCGAGAGCCAGCGCACGAGCTCGCGCTGCACGCCGGCCGGCAGGCGCTCGATGCGGCGCAGCACCAGGGTGCCGCCCGCGGCCTCGGCGCGGGCGCGGTCGAGCGCCGCCCCGGCGCGCGCGCCGAGGCGGGCGATGCGGCCCGCATCCAGCTCGAGGAGCGGGCGCCCCGGGCCGCCCGCCAGCAGGTGCAGGGCGCGGGCGAGCCGCGCCTTGCCGGCGCCCGCCTCGCCGGCGACGAGCACGGGCTCGGGACGGCCGGCCGCCTCCGCCGCCCACGCGCGCAGGCGGTGGATGGCCTCGCTCTCGCCGACCAGCAGGCCGCGCAGCGCGGTGCCCTCCGCGCCGTGCAGGGCCGCCATGCCGTGGGCGTGGCCGAGGGTGGCCGCGAGGCGCTCCGGGTCCGGCGGGAGCGTGTGGAAGTCGTAGCAGGCGCTGCGGATGAGCCGCCGGCAGCGCTCCACGGCCAGGAGGCGCCGCTCGACGAGCGCCACCCAGGCCGTGCCGCCGCCCGCCGCCTCGACGACGCCGCGCACCGTGGCCTCTGCCTCGGCGTCGAAGCGCGGCAGGTGGATCAGGCCCACGCGTACCGGGCGCCGCGCGAGCAGCCCGACGGCCTGGCCGCCCGCGCGCACCCGGTGGACGCGCCAGCCCGCGCGGTCGAGCGCGGCGAGGACGGGCGCGGCGGGCGCCCCCGCGGCGGGCTCCGGCGCGAGGTAGAGCACCTCGCGCGGGCCGCGCCCCGCGGCGCCCGCGGCCGGTCCCCTGGACGTGCGGCCGTGCATCCCCCCTGAACCCATCGGCGTCCGCCCCGTGGCGCGCAGCATAGGCGCGCCACGGGACGCGGCGCGTGAACCGGCTCACGTTGCGGCGTAGGCCCCTCCCGGTCGCTTCTGTAATCCTTCCGCGCGCGCTCCCGTAAGCATTTTCTTACGAGCACCGTGCGACGAATGGTGGGTTACGGGAGACGGGTTACGGGAGACGGGAAAGAAACGGCTGCGCCCGAAGGGCGCTCCAACGCTCGCCTCCCGGCACCCGCCTCCCGCCTCTCCCGCCGCAGGCGGCCACCCGCTGCGCAGGAGTTCACCGGGGCCGGGTGACGGGAGACGGCTGACAGGTTACGGGTCACGGTGTATGGGCCACCGTAAACCGTAACCCGTGACCTGTACGCCGCCTGTGCAGTCGTGCAGCTTGCGGGACACGAGAGACGGGTAACGGGTGACTGTATACCGTACCCTGCAAGCTGTAACCTGCTCTCGCGCACGGGCGGGCCTATAATGCCCGCACCCCGCCGGAGCAGGCCGTGAGCGAGCCGCCGCAGCCCTACACCCCCGCCGTCCGCTACCGCGACCTGCGCGGCTTCCTCGCCGACCTCGAGGCCCGCGGCGAGCTGCACCGCGTGCGGGTCGAGGTGGACCCCCGCCTCGAGATGACCGAGATCTGCGACCGCACGCTGCGCGCGGGCGGGCCGGCGCTTCTCTTCGAGCGCCCCAAGGGCCACACGGTGCCCGTGCTGGGCAACCTCTTCGGCACGGTGGGGCGCGTCGCGCGCGCCATGGGCGCCGACTCCGTCGAGGCGCTGCGCGAGGTGGGCCGGCTGCTCGCCTTCCTGCGCGAGCCCGAGCCCCCGAAGGGCCTGCGCGACGCCTGGGGCAAGCTCCCGGTCTTCCGCAAGATCCTCGACATGGCCCCGCGCACCGTGCGGCGCGCCCCCTGCCAGGCGCACGTGCTCGAAGGCGCGGACGTGGACCTCGGCCGCTGGCCCGTCCAGACCTGCTGGCCGGAGGACGCGGGGCCGCTCATCACCTGGGGGCTGGTGGTCACGCGCGGCCCGGACGGCGGCCGCCAGAACATGGGCATCTACCGCCAGCAGGTCCTGGGGCCGAACCGCGTCATCATGCGCTGGCTCGCCCACCGGGGCGGCGCCCAGGACTTCCGCGCCTGGCAGCGGGCGCGCCCCGGCGAGCCCTTCCCGGTGGCGGTGGCCATCGGCTGCGACCCGGCCACCACGCTCGCCGCCGTCACGCCCATCCCGGACACGCTCTCCGAGCACGCCTTCGCCGGGCTACTGCGCGGGGCGCGCACCGAGCTCGCCCGCTGCATCGGCTCCGACCTCCTGGTGCCGGCCACGGCCGAGATCGTCCTCGAGGGGCATATCCGGCCCGGCGACGAGGCGCCCGAGGGGCCCTTCGGCGACCACACGGGCTACTACAACGAGGTCGAGACCTTCCCCGTGCTCACCATCGAGCGTATCACCCACCGTGACGGGCCCATCTACCACTCGACCTACACGGGCCGGCCCCCGGACGAGCCCGCCGTGCTCGGCATGGCGCTGAACGAGGTCTTCGTGCCCATCCTCCAGCGCCAGTTCCCGGAGATCGTGGACTTCTACCTGCCGCCCGAGGGCTGCTCCTACCGGCTCGCGGTGGTGAGCATCCGCAAGGCCTACCCGGGGCACGCGCGCCGGATCATGATGGGCGTGTGGGGGTTCCTGCGGCAGTTCATGTACACCAAGCTCGTCATCGTCACCGACGACGACATCGACGTGCGCGACTGGCGCGACGTGATCTGGGCGCTGGTCACCCGCTGCGACCCCGCGCGCGACACCGTCATCGTCGAGGGCACACCCATCGACTACCTCGACTTCGCCTCGCCGGAGAGCGGCCTCGGCGCCAAGATGGGCATCGACGCAACGAACAAGCTCCCGGGCGAGACCCGCCGCCCCTGGGGCCGGCCCATCCGCATGAGCGAGGAGGTCAGGCGCCGGGTGGACGCCATCTGGGACGAGCTCGCCATCCCCCTGCCCGGCGGGCCCCAGGCGCCCGGCCGCCCCTAGCGCCCCGGCGGCACGCGCGCTTCTGTCCCTTTTACAAGGACAGAGCTACCTAAATCTGTCCTTCTAAAAAGGACAGCTACCTGCTATTCTGTCGCCAATGGAAGGACAGCTCACCGAGATCATCCGGGAAAAGATCCTCGACGCGGAGCGGGCCCCGCTGCCCGACTTCACGCGGCGCGACATCCGGGTCCCCGCCGTGCCGCGCAAGGCCGTCGCCGTCATCGGCATGCGGCGCACGGGCAAGACGACCTTCCTCTGGCAGGTGGCCGCCGACCGCCTGGCCGCCGGGACCCCCCGGGAGGGGATCCTGTACTTCAGCTTCGACGACGAGCGCCTCCTCGACCTCGAGGCGCGCCAGCTCGGGCTCGTGACAGACACCTACTACCGGCTGCACCCGGAGTGGCGGCGCCGCCAGGCGCTGGTGCTGCTCGACGAGATCCAGCTCGTCCCGGGCTGGGAGCGCTTCGCGCGCCGCCTTCTCGACAGCGAGAACGTGGCGCTGTACCTGTCGGGCTCCTCGGCGCAGATGCTCTCGCGGGAGGTGGCGAGCAGCATGCGGGGCCGGGCCGTGGAGGCCGTCGTCCATCCCTTCAGCTTCCGCGAGTTCCTCCGCCACCGGGGGCAGGAGCCCGCGGCGCTGGACCGCGTGGGCAGCGCCGAGCGCTCGGCCCTGGAGGCGGCGCTCGAGCGCTACCTCGAGATCGGCGGCTTCCCGGAGGTCCAGGCGCTCGATGCGCGCGACCGGGCCACGGTGCTGCGCGGCTACGTGGACGCCGTGCTGCTGCGCGACGTGATCGAGCGCCACGCCGTCAGCCAGCCCGTGGCCCTGCGGCATCTGGTGCACCACCTGCTGGCGCATGCGGCCGGCCCCTTCAGCGTCAACCGCTTCCACCGCGACCTGCGCGCCCGCGGCTTCCGCATCGGCAAGGACCTGCTCCATGCCTACCTGGAGCACCTGGCCGACGCCTTCCTGGTCCATCCCCTGTGGCTCGCCGACGAGTCGGTGCGACGGCGCATGACCAACCCGCGCAAGGTCTATCCGGCCGACCCGGCGCTCATCCCCCTCTACGACCGCTCCGGGCGGGTGCAGCCCGGCAAGGCCCTCGAGACCCTCGCCTGCATCGACCTGCTGCGGCGCGGCGCGGACGTGGGCTACGTGCGCACGCGGGAGGGCCTCGAGGTGGACTTCCTCGCCCGGTGGCCCGAGGGCGGGAGCGTGCTCGTGCAGGCCTGCGCCGACGCGAGCGACCCCGACACCTTCGCCCGCGAGGTGCGGGCGCTGGAGGCGGCCCGGCGCGAGCATCCGGACGCCGAGGCGGTGCTCGTCTGCATCGTGGGCCCGGCGCTCGGGCTCGAGCATCCGCCTTGGCTGCGGGTGGAGCCCGCCTGGCGCTGGCTCCTGCGCGAGGCGTCCTGAACACCACGGCGAACGGGCGCGTTTCCCCGGCCGGCGCGGGGTTGCGCGCGGGCCGGGCGCGGCGTTCAATATGCGGCCGCCGTCGGTTTCGGGCGCACGGTGCTCGTGCGCGCCGCTCCCCCGACCACGCGAAGGGGTGCCGGGAAGGCGCCCGAGGAGCCCGCATGTCCGCTGCGCGCGTGACCCTGGAGCCCGGCGGCCGCACCTTCGCGGTCGGCCCCGGCGAGACCATCCTCGACGCCGCCCTGCGCGCGGGGCTGGCGCTGCCCCACGGCTGCCGCGACGGCGCCTGCGGGAGCTGCCGCCTGCGCCTGCTCGCAGGCCGCGTGCGCTATCCGGCAGGGACACCGCCGGCCCTCGCCGATGCGGCGGGCGAGGTCATCGCCTGCCAGGCGGTCCCGGAGGGCGAGGTGGTGCTGGCCGCGCCCGAGCCCCCGGCGGAGGCACCGCGGCGCATGCCGGTGCGCGTCGAGCGCATGGAGCGGCTCGCTCCGGATGTCATGGGCCTGTGGCTGCGTCCGCCGATGGGCGCGCCCCTGCGCCACCGCGCGGGCCAGTACCTCGACGTGCTGCTCCCCGGCGGGCGCCGGCGCGGCTTCTCCATCGCCAACGCCCCGGGCACGGCGCTGATCGAGCTGCACGTCCGCCACCGCGCGGGCGGGGCCTTCACCGAGCACGTCTTCACGGCCATGCGGCCCAAGGAGCTGCTGCGCATCGAGGCCCCGCTCGGCGGCTTCCACCTGCGCGAGGGCGGGGGACGGCCCGTGCTGATGGTCGCGGGCGGCACGGGCTTCGCGCCGCTCAAGGCGATGATCGAGCACGCGCTGGCCACGGGGCTCGAGGCCCCCGTCACGCTCTACTGGGGCGCCCGTGACCGCGCGGGGCTCTACCTCCACGGGCTGGCGGAGGGCTGGGCGCGGGCGCACCCGGGGCGCATCCGCTACGTGCCGGTGCTGTCCGAGCCGCGCCCGGAGGACGCCTGGGCCGGCCGCACGGGCCTCGTCCACGAGGCGGTGCTCGCCGACCACGCCGACCTCTCGGGCTTCGACGTCTACGTGGCGGGGCCGCCGGCCATGGTCCGCGCCGCGCGCGCGGCCTTCCTGGCGCGCGGCCTGCCCGCGGAGCGCCTCTTCCACGACAGCTTCGAGCCGGCTGCCGACGCGCGCCCGGCGGCCGCCGCGCCCTGAGCCTCAGCCCTCGCCCGCCGGGAGCGGCGCGGCGGCGGCCACCGGCGGCGGCAGGGCGGCGCGGCCCGGCGCCGCCGCCCCGGCCTCGCGCAGGGCGAGATCGAGCCCCTCGCGCCTGCGGCGCGCCGCCTCCTCGTGCTCGCCCATGCGGTCGAGGACCTCGGCCAGCTCGCGCGCGGTCTCGGCGCGCGGCGCGAGCCCCAGGCTCGCCTCCAGGTAGCCGCGCGCCTTGCCCCACAGGCCCGCGCGGGCGGCGAGCCGTCCCAGGGTGAGCAGGAGCGTGGCGTCGCGGTCGCGCCGCCCCAGCCAGCGCTCGGCCTCGGCGAGCCTGGCCTGGGCGTCGCCGCCCCCGAGGAGGCCGTAGAGCCACACGAGCCGCTCGTCCCAGCGGCGCTTGAGGGCGCGGCGGATCTCGCGCTCGGCCTCGGCCTCGCGGCCCACCGCGACGAGGTGCTCGATGCGCGCGCGCACGAGATCCGGGTCGTCGCGCAGGGCGCGCGGGACCGCCTGCCAGGCGGCCTCCAACGCCGCCGCGTCGCCCTCGGCCGCCGCGCGCGCCATGCGGTGGAGATGCACCTCGCGCTCGAGCTCGGCGAGGCGCTCGGGCGGGAGCACCTTGCGCCGTCGCAGCTCCGGCAGCAGCTCGAGCAGGTGGTCCCAGTCGTGGAGCTCGCGGTAGAGGCGCGCGAGCAGCCCGAGCACGTGGGCGTGGCGCGGGGCCAGCCCGCGCAGGTGGGTGAGCGTGGCGAGCGCCTGCTCGAGCTGGCGGTGGGCGATCTGGAGCTCGGCCTGGGTGAGGCCGACGGCGACGTCGGCGGCGGGCATGCTCTCGTGGGCGCGGCGCAGGTGCTGGTCGCGGCGGTCGTGGGCGCCCTGCTGCTGGGCCGCGCGTGCCGCGCCCAACCAGTTGAGGAGCGGGGTCTCGCTGTCGCGCGCCGAGCGCACGAGCAGCCGCTCGGCCTCGGCCCAGCGCCCCTCGGCGAGCGCGATCAGCCCGCGCACCAGCCCCTGCCGGGCGCGCAGCGCGCGGCGGCGCCGCCGCCAGCGCGCCGCCGCGCCCGGCATGCGCCACAGCGCCGCCACCACGCGGGCGAGCAGCCACAGCGCCACGAGGCCCGCCAGCAGCGCGGCCACCAGGAAGGCGAGGCTCGTCTCCACGCGCCACGGGCCGGCGGCGATCAGCACGTAGCCCGGCTCGCGCGCGAGCACGATGGCGAGCGCCACCGCCGCCACCAGCACCAGGGCGAGGAGCAGGAGCCGGCGCATCACGTCCCCGCGCCCGCGGCCGGCGCGGCGCCCGCCGGCGGCGCGCCGCCGCCCTCCGGGGCGCCCTCGCGCGCGGCCAGCGCCGCGCGGATGCGCTCGAGCGCCTCCGAGAGGTCCGGCAGCGGCGGCCTCAGCCGCGCCTCCGCCAGACGGGCGAGGCTCGCCTCCATGGCGGCGACCGCCGCGTCCTCGGGATCGAAATAGGTGCGCAGCCAGCGGCGCGCGTCGGCGAGGGCGCCTTCCGCGCCGCCCTCGCGCCCCTCGAGGAGGGCGAGGC